>JBILUX010000002.1:0-27421 GCA_044370765.1 Candidatus Planktophila sp.
AAACCAAAAACTCACCGTCATTGACAGTGAGATTTAATCTATCAACTGCAGGTGCTGTGGTGCCTGGATAGATACGTGATGCGGCTTCGAAAACTACTGATGCCATGAGATTTCTCTCCTTCTCCGGGCAGGTACGTGCCCGACGGTCCGAGGATGAAGGTGATGGCCGGTCGGCCAACGTTGGCTAGATTACGCGTAAAAACCAGTAAATGAAAGGCCGAGCCGAGTGACCTATACTTTCCTTCATAATGGAATCGCACTCGTTGGGCTCTTTGCTGGGAGACATTTCAATAGTCGCGGCATTGATTCTCACAGCCTCTCTCTTTGTTGCCGCAGAAATCGCGTTAATCTCGCTTCGAGATAGCCAGATCCGCCAGATTGCTCTGCGTGGAAAACGCGGCGCTCGCGTTGCTAAATTAACAGAGAATCCCAACCGATTTCTAGCCGCGGCCCAGGTAGGGGTTACTTTATGTGGATTCTTATCGGCCGCCCTTGGTGCTGAAAAACTTGGAGCATATGTAATCCCATGGCTTGAGGGCAAAGGCCTATCCACTGGCCTGAGTACCACCCTGTCGATTATTGGCGTCACGTTAATTATTGCCTACTTTTCACTTGTCTTCGGCGAGCTTGTACCTAAGCGCCTTGCGCTTTTTCGCCCTGAAGAAATCTCGCTGGCAACGGCTGGAGTCATCGATGTCATTGCAAAAATATTTCGCCCAGTAATCTGGCTGCTCTCTCACTCAACCGACTTTATCGTGCGTATATTTGGTGTCGATCCAAAAGAGCAACGAAGTGCGATGAGCGAAGAGGAGCTCCTTGATTTAGTTGCAGGACATGCGGCATTAACTGCCGAAGAGCGCGACATCGTAGAAGAAGTATTTAATGCATCTGAGCGACAAATTCATGAGGTTATGGTTCCGCGCACAGAAGTTGATTTTATGGATGCATCATTTTCTGTTGGTAGGGCGATTGAATTGGCCGTCGATAAAGCCCACTCACGCTATCCAGTCGTTCGTGGCTCAACGGATGAGGTTGTTGGCTTTATTCACGTGAGAGATTTACTAGATACATCCCTTGCAAGTAAGTCGACCAAGATCATCGAACTTGTACGAAACATTATGTTTTTACCTGGAACAAAAGGTGTCTTGCCAGCGCTGACCGAGATGCGATTACAGGGCCAGCACGTAGCAATCGTTCTTGATGAATACGGCGGCACTGATGGCATCGTGACGTTAGAGGATTTAGTTGAGTGTTTAATCGGAGATATCCGCGACGAATACGATGAAGTAGATGCCGACGTTACAGAGGAGCCTCGCACCGGTGATTTCGAGGTCGACGGTTTAATCTCAATCGAGGATCTCATCGAACAGGCCGAGCTAGAAATCCCTGACGGTCCCTATGAGACTGCCAGTGGTTTTGTCATGCACCATTTAGGGCGCATTCCGCGCGAACATGATGTCGTCACTATCAATGGCCTACGAATCACAGTTCTCTCCATGGAGGGCAAGCGCGCTGGTCAGTTATTAATCTCTCGAACCGCTTGATGTGTGAAAGAATCACGCCATGAGTATGAAGCGCGTTTTCTCAGGCATTCAACCCACAAGTGATTCCTTTCATCTCGGTAATTATTTAGGCGCACTCAAGCAATGGGTTGAACTTCAAGATGGGCACGATGGGTTTTACTGCATCGTTGACTTACATGCATTATCGGGCGAAATTGAGCCAACGCTTTTGAGAAAGCGAACCTTGTCATCTGCCGCCCAACTCATTGCACTCGGAATTTCTCCGGAAAGATCAACTCTCTTTGTTCAATCACAAGTTCCGCAACACAATCAGCTCGGTTGGTTGATGGAGTGCATGGCCGGTTTTGGCGAAGCAAGTCGAATGACGCAGTTCAAAGATAAATCGGCAAAAGGTGGAGCAGATTCAGCTCGCGTTGGTTTATTTACATATCCAATGCTTCAAGCTGCCGATATTTTGCTCTACCAAACGAATCTGGTACCCGTAGGAGAAGATCAGCGCCAGCACATTGAGCTAACACGAGACTTAGCGGGCCGCTTCAATACGCGCTTCGGTGAAACTTTTACCATCCCTGAAAATTACATTTTAAAAAGCGCGGCAAAGATTCAGGATTTACAAGATCCATCGGCAAAGATGAGTAAATCATCTGGCTCACTCGCTGGAGTTTTGGAGATTATGGATACTCCTGAATCAAATGCGAAGAAGATTAAAAGCGCTGCAACCGATACTGGGCGCGAAGTGAAATTTGACGAGAAAGAAAAGCCAGGAATCAGCAACCTTCTATCGATTCATAGCGCGCTTTCAGGCAAAACAATCTCTGCTCTTGAAGAAGAGTTTGAAGGAAAGGGCTATGGTGATTTTAAGAGTGCTGTCGCCGAGGTTGTTGTGGAATATATCCGTCCAATACGCACGAAAGCTCTTGAGTTACTTGAGGATGAAAAACATTTAGTTGATATCTTGCACGAGGGGGCGTCTAAGGCGCGCACCGTGGCGACAAAGACCCTCGAAAAGGTCTATAAAAACCTCGGTACGGTCGCTTAATACCTTCAAGGCTAGGTTGAGGGTTTTCCAAAACGTTATATCAACGACATCAAAACCTCCCTCGGCATGTTGAGTTTATATATGCTTAAAGACTAGGCTCATCATTACACATCAACCTTCTATGACACCTTTCGAGGCCGCGTAGGAGACCCCTTGGAGGAAAATTGAAGAAGATATTTCGTCTTGTAGCAGTCGTAGCTGCAACAGTTCTTGCAGCAACAGCATTTGTTGCACCATCGGCAACAGCAGCATCAAAGGTAAAAGTTGGCCTTGCATATGACATCGGCGGACGTGGCGATAAGTCATTCAACGATTCAGCAGCAGCTGGTCTTGATGCAGCTAAGAAGAAGTTTGGCGTTACCGCTAAAGAGGTAACTGTCACAACTGGTTCAGATTCAGAGCGCGAAGACAAGCTCCGTTTGCTTGCAGCAGCTGGATACAACCCAATCATTGCAGTTGGATTCCTATATGCAGGGCCAATCAAGGCCGTTGCATCTGACTACCCAAACACACAGTTTGGAATCATTGATGATTCATCTGTAGATCTTCTCAACGTTGCAGGTCTTGTATTCGCTGAAGAGCAGGGTTCATACCTTGCTGGCGTTGCAGCAGCACTTGCATCAAAGTCAGGAAAGATCGGTTACATCGGTGGAGTTCGTATTCCACTACTACAGAAGTTTGAAGCAGGATTCGTTGCAGGAGTTAAGGCAACAAAGAAGACTGCAAAGGTAGATGTTAAGTACGTAACTGAGTTCCCTGATTTCTCTGGCTTCAATGACCCAGCTAAGGCAAAGGTTATTGCTAAGGGAATGATCGATAAGGGCACAGATGTTATCTACTCTGCCGCTGGTGGATCTGGTGCAGGTAACTTCCAAGCTGCAGAAGAAGCCGGTAAGGCTGGCAAGAAGGTTTGGACTATCGGAGTTGACTCTGATCAGTACCTAACAGCATCTCCTGCACAGCAGAAGAACATGCTTACATCAATGATCAAGCGCGTTGACCGTGCTGTCTACGATGTAATCGCAACTTCTGTTGCCGGTTCATCAGTTAACGATGTTCTAGATGCCAAGGCTGGTATCTATGGCCGTCTATACAACCTAGCTCTTGACGGTGTTGGCGTCTCATACTCAGGTGGATACATCACTAAGTACAAGGCGCAGATCGATAAGGCTGCAGCAGCAATCAAGGCAGGCAAGATTAAGGTTCCAACAAAGCCATAACTCTCTTTATGAGATAAGGCTTACAGATAGTGGCATTTGGCCCAACAATGGAGTTAAATCTCCTTGTTGGGCCAAACGCTTTTTAGTCAAAGTTTTCAAAGGAGAGAAAATACGTGTCTGTAGCTGTAGAACTGCGGCACATCACCAAGCGCTTTCCAGGGGTCATCGCAAATAAAGATGTCTCAATGAGCGTTGAAGCAGGCACTGTTCATGCCTTGGTAGGCGAAAATGGCGCCGGAAAATCCACGGTGATGAAGATTCTCTACGGTATGCAGCGACCGGACAGCGGCGAGATTTTAGTAAATGGCAAAGCCGTTCATTTTAAAAATCCAAATGATGCAATCGCAGCCAGTATTGGCATGGTGCATCAGCACTTCATGCTCGCCGATAACTTCACAGTCCTTGAAAATATTATTCTAGGCTCAGAGCCTAAAAAAGGCATATCAATTGATTTTGTGGCCGCCCGCGCAAAAGTGGTAGCTATGGCCGAGCAGTATGGACTGGAAATTAATCCCGATATTCTTGTTGAAGAGTTGGGTGTTGGTCAGCGCCAGCGCGTTGAGATCTTGAAGGTCCTCTATCGTGGCGCACGAATTCTGATTTTCGATGAACCAACTGCCGTTCTAGTGCCTCAAGAGGTAGATGATTTGTTCAACGCTCTCGAGGGACTTCGTGCGCAGGGCATGGCGATCATCTTTATCTCCCACAAATTAGATGAGGTTTTACGCGTTGCCGACGACGTTACCGTTGTTCGCCAAGGATCTACGGTCGCCGAAGTGAAGTCTAAAGATGTAACGGCACGCCAGTTGGCAGAGTTAATGGTGGGTAGCGAGCTTCCACAGCCCACCACACATGGCGTTACTCGCCGAGATCAAATTACGCTTTCCCTCAACGATGTTTCGATTCCTACTTCAACGGGTAGTCGCGATTTAATTTCACATATCTCATTTAATCTCCATGCCGGTGAAGTTGTTGGTATCGCCGGTGTTGAGGGCAATGGCCAGGCCGAGCTAGTAGAGGCAATTCTTGGTCTTCGCGACTACACAGGCTCTATCTCATTTAATAACGCCTCGATTGATCACATGAGTGTTGCACACCGTCATGATTTAGGTATTGGGTTTATTCCCGAGGATCGCCAACGCCAAGCACTCATGATGGACTCACCACTCTGGGAAAATCGAATTTTGGGACATCAACGTTCGGCACCTGTCATGCGAGGATTTATTTTAGATAAAAAAGCGACTATCGCTGACACTGCTCGCATCATGGAAGAGTTTGATGTTCGTGCACCTGGACCACAGACTCTTGCTACCGCACTGTCAGGTGGAAACCAACAGAAATTTATTGTGGGTCGCGAAATGAGTAAGGCGCCAGCATTGCTGGTTGCATCTCATCCAACACGCGGCGTCGATGTTGGGGCACAAGGGGCTATTTGGGAAGAGCTTCGTCGAGCTCGAGAAAATGGGATGGCAATTGTCTTAATCTCAGCCGATCTCGAGGAGCTCATTGGCATGTCTGATCGTCTGCTCGTTATGTTGCGCGGAGTTATAACAGCCGAACTCGATCCAGCTAAGACAACACCTGAACAACTTGGTTCTGCGATGACGGGTGCCGCATGAAAAAATTAAAGCTCTCCACATTTTTGCTGGCAATTGCTGCCCCATTAGCTGCCGCCGTCGTCTCAATTATTATCTCTTCGTTAGCAGTTCTTGCTACTAAGAAATCCCCGATGGATGCCTACAAAACTATGTGGGAGTTCGGAACAACGCCAGGTTCGCTCATGCAGATGCTCAATACTGCAACGCCGTATTACATCGCTGCGATTGCCATAGCAATTACATTTCGTGCCGGGCTATTTAATATTGGTGTTGAGGGACAGCTTCGCCTAGGAGCAATGTTTGGAGCATATTTCGGTGCAATGTTTGCACTTCCTCCAGTTTTTCACATCATCGCAATCATGCTCATTGCAATGACTATTGGCGGTTTATGGGCGGCAATCGCGGGCTATTTAAAGGTTAAGCGCGGTGTCAGCGAAGTTATCTCAACAATTATGTTGAACTCTCTTGCTGGCGGCCTGTCCTCATACCTGCTCGCAAACCACTTTGCAGATCGCACGACGGCTTCAAACAACTTGTCCACTAAAGAGATTCCAGCCTCTGGCCAGTTTCCAGATTTAATGCCCCTGTTGAATAAATTGGGTGTTGAAGATCAACCTGGCGGTGGTGTTTACGGAATGCTTATCTTTGCAATAGCCCTTGGCATTGTTTTCTGGTTTGTTATCAACCGCACACGCTTTGGTTTCGAACTTCGCGCATCAGGTGCTAACCCGATTGCAGCACGAGTAAGTGGCGTTAACTCAAAGCGGATGACATTTATCGCACTCGCCTTATCTGGTGCCATAGCCGGACTTGCAGGTCTGCCCGCAGTGTTAGGTGATACGCACGCCTTTAATATGGGCTTTCGAACTGGTATTGGATTTTCAGCAATTGCTGTGGCTCTCCTCGGTCGAAATAACGCGGTGGGAATGGCTATAAGCGCGTTGCTCTTTGGATTTCTCGAAGTCAGCTCAAGGTCTCTTGAGCTCATTGATATCGCGCCAGAAACATATGTAATTATGCAGGGCTCCATTCTCTTGTCCTCTGTTATCGCCTATGAAGTTGTTCGTCGATACAAGATAACGCTGCAAAGCAAAGAGCTTGCAAAGGCGGTTCAAGCATGAACACTAAATCCTTAAAGACGTTGCGCTATGCATTGCTCTTAGTTCTAACGCTTTCAATAATTCGCGTCTTGACCGGCGCCACGGATTTAACAAGTGCCGGTACTGCATCTGCCGCGCTTCTTCTCTCGGTTCCAATCGCTTTAGCCGGTCTCGGTGGTTTGTTCTCTGAGCGCTCAGGTGTGGTTAACATCGGCCTTGAGGGCATGATGATTATGGGCGCATGGGCCGGCGGAATGATAGGCACAGATCACGGACCATGGATTGGTCTCCTTGCTGGCGTCTGCTTCGGAACAGTAGGCGCGCTCTTACATGCAGTTGCAACGATTACATTTGGCGTCGATCACGTTGTATCAGGTGTCGCGATTACTATTATCGCCGCTGGCTTAGTTCGCTATATATCAACGATTTTCTATAAGAGTGGTGCTTGGCTTGGACCTTCACAATCTCCAGATGTCGCATCAATTGGAACAAATGGTATTCCGGTCTTATCGGGAGGGCATTACTTTGGTTGGCAAAGCCCTGATCTACTAAGTGATCTCGCAGAAAAACAATGGTTCTTCATCTCAGATGTTGCCGCAATTCTGCGCGGGTTAACGGGTGACCTCTCCTATGTAACTATGATCGCAGTGGCGCTCGTGCCACTCTCATTCTTTATTCTTTGGAAGACCTCTTTTGGTCTGCGACTTCGTAGCGCAGGTGAGGCTCCAACTGCGGCAGAGTCACTAGGCGTCAATGTTTATAAGATGAAATATGCCGGTGTATTAATCTCCGGTGGACTTGCAGGACTTGGTGGTGGCTTCTTAGCTATCGTTGCTGCAAATCACTATCAGGAGAATCAAGTTGCAGGGCGCGGATATATTGGCCTTGCCGCGCTTCTCTTTGGTAATTATCGCCCAGGTGGAATCTTGATGGGCGCTGGTTTATTTGGTTTTGCCGATGCCTTGCAACTTCGAGACTCAGCCTCTATTCATGCCCTCATTTTATTAATCGTAATGATCTTAGTATTTCTAGTTATCCGAGATGTACGAAAAGGCAAACTCCTTAAAGCCGCA
This sequence comes from Candidatus Planktophila sp., assembly GCA_044370765.1. GTDB lineage: Bacteria > Actinomycetota > Actinomycetes > Nanopelagicales > Nanopelagicaceae > Planktophila. Next base: position 7,554 of record JBILUX010000002.1, read on the forward strand.
CTCACTCTTACCTTTGCCGCACTCTCCATGTGGTATTTCTTAGCAGTTGATGAACTACCTGGCCAGCTCGTAACGATGACTCCTTACATCACGACGCTTCTGGTGATGGCGGTTGCATCTCAACGGCTGCGAGTGCCTGCCGCCGACGGTATTCCATATCGTCGCGGTGGTATGCGATGAGTGAGATCAATTGGGATCAGCTTCATAGCGCCGCCGTTGCCGCGATGAAAACTGCGTACGCTCCTTATTCAAATTTTCCAGTTGGGGTTGCCGCCCTTGTTAGCGATGGCCGAATTGTTAGCGGATGTAACGTTGAAAATGCGAGCTATGGATTAGGTCTATGCGCTGAGTGTGGTCTCGTATCGAATCTGATTGCGACGGGTGGTGGACGCCTTATTGCAATCTCATGCGTCGACGGACAGGGTAACTCGTTGGCACCATGTGGGCGTTGCCGCCAATTATTATTTGAGCACGGTGGATCTAACGCCCTTTTGATGACCGATGATGGCCCACAAACAATGGCCTCAATGCTGCCATGGGCCTTTGGTCCCGATGACTTAAACCGTAACGAGCTGTAAGTGTCGCAGTTAGAGGCCTTTTCCGCCGCTGAAGTCATTGCGGCAAAACGTGATCATCATGCACTCACTGATCCGCAGATTGATTGGATTATCGATGCCTACACACGGGGCGCGGTGGCAGATGAACAAATGTCGGCGCTCTTGATGGCAATTTTGCTCAACGGTATGGATCTACGTGAAATTTCTCGCTGGACCGATGCGATGATCAATAGCGGTGAGCGAATGAACTGGTCGGCGCTCTCTCGCCCAACGGTAGATAAGCATTCAACTGGGGGAGTCGGCGACAAAATCACTTTGCCATTGGCACCATTAGTTGCAGCATGTGGCGCGGCAGTTCCACAGTTATCTGGTCGCGGACTTGGGCACACTGGCGGCACGTTAGATAAATTAGAGTCAATTCCTGGATGGCGCGCATCTTTATCTAATGAAGAGATGTTGAAAGTTCTGCAGGATTGCGGCGCAGTTATATGTGCAGCAGGTGCCGGCTTAGCCCCGGCCGATAAGAAGTTATATGCATTGCGCGATGTAACGGCAACCGTAGAGGCGATTCCACTCATCGCATCATCGATTATGAGTAAAAAGATTGCAGAAGGAACAAGTGCACTTGTACTCGATGTTAAAACCGGTGGCGGAGCCTTCATGAGCGATCCCAAAAAAGCTGCAGAGTTGGCACACGTAATGGTTGGACTTGGTAAACGCGCAGGTGTAAAAACTTTGGCACTCGTAACTGCAATGGATGTGCCGCTTGGCCTTACTGCAGGAAACGCACTGGAAGTCCGTGAATCCGTTGAAGTCCTTGCAGGCGGCGGACCCGCAGATATCGTTGAATTGACCGTCATCCTCGCCCAAGAGATGTTAGAGATCGCCGGCATAAAAGGCGCTGATCCGGCAGCTGCACTAAAAAATGGAAAAGCTATGGATGTATGGCGCCAGATGATTTCTGCGCAAGGCGGTGATCCCGATGCGAAGCTTCCAGTTGCAAAGGAGAATCTAACTATTACCGCCGACTCCTCTGGAACTGTTTTAACTATGGATGCGATGAAAGTGGGCTTAGCTGCTTGGCGTTTAGGTGCTGGACGATCACGCCAGGGCGAGGCCGTACAAGCCGGAGCGGGCATTGAAATTCACGCTAAACCAGGGGATGCAATCACAGCGGGTACCCCCTTGTTTACTTTGCATACCGATACCCCCGCAGCCTTTGCAAGAGCACAGGAGTCACTAACAAACTCTGTGACAATTGGTGATTTACCATCGAGTGGGAGATTAGATAGATTGCCACTTATAATTGAGCGAATTACTGATTAAGGGGCTACTAGATAAAAATGGCAATGAATAGCACGCCTAGTTCAGATCAAATCAAACGCATTCCTAAAGTCATGTTGCACGATCACTTAGATGGCGGACTACGACCACAGACGATCATTGATATTGCCGCCGAAATTGGATATACGTTATTGCCGACTCAGGATGCAGCTGAACTAGCGACGTGGTTTCGCGAATCCTGCGACTCAGGTTCACTGGTTAGGTATCTAGAGACTTTTTCTCACACTATCGCCGTAATGCAACGCCGCGAAGATATTATCCGTGTTGCTCGCGAGTGCGCACTTGACCTTGCACGCGATGGTGTCGTCTATGCCGAAGTTCGTGGCGCCCCTGAACTATTTACTGAAAAAGGCCTCACCATGGCCGATGTCGTTGAGGCAACTCTTGAAGGATACAAACAGGGAATGGCAGAGGCGAAGGCCGAAGGCCATGAGATTGCTGTGTACTCACTTCTCTGTGGAATGCGACAGAACAAACGCTCACAAGAGGTTGCCGAGCTCGTAGTTAAGTATCGCCACAAGGGCGTTGTTGGTTTTGATATCGCAGGCCCAGAGGATGGCTTTCCACCCAGTGATCAAAAGGAGACCTTTGATTACCTGCGCAAGGAAGATGCGCACTTTACGATTCACGCAGGTGAGGCATATGGTCTGCCATCGATTTGGGAGGCGATTCAGTTATGCGGAGCCGAACGTCTAGGTCATGGCGTACGCATCATCGATGACATTGACTTCTCTGGTCCAGAACCGATTTTGGGTCAGCTCGCCTCATATGTTCGAGATCGCCGAATTCCATTAGAGCTCTGTCCAACATCAAATCTTCAAACTGGTGCGGCAAAAAGCTACGCCGAGCACCCTATTGGAGCCTTAGCTAAGCTGCGTTTTCGCGTAACCCTTAATACCGATAATCGTTTAATGAGTCAGACATCTATGTCATTTGAAATGAGTGAGGCGGTCAAGGCCTTTGGTTGGGATTTTACAGAGCTTCAACGCGTAACAATTAATGCAATGAAGAGCGCCTTTATTCCTTATCCAGATCGTCTGAAAATTATTGATGGTGTGATTAAACCGGGTTATCAGAAAATAGCATCGGAGTAATGCTCGATTTTAACGATCCGGCATTTATTGCAGATCCATATGCCGGATTAAAGGAGCTACGAAACTTTGGTAAGCCGGTATGGCATGAGGGTTTAGGAGTCTTTTTAGCGGCTTGCCATGGGAATGCCAATGATGTATTTCGCAATAAATCACTTGGGCGAATCTTTATTGATAAGCAGCCTGAGTTTGAATGGGAGACCTTTAACTGGCTCCACTCAGACTCTATTTTAGATAGTGAACCGCCTAAACATACGCGCTTACGGGCATTGGTCGCTAAAGCATTTAACCGAAACAAGATTGAGGGGATGCGCCCGGCGATTGAACGAATTACGACTGAGCTTTTAGATGCAATTGATGTGAAGGTTAAGTCAGGAGAAAACTTCGACCTTATAGCCGATTATGCCGAACCCCTCCCGGTGAGAATCATCGCCGATCTATTGGGCTTTCCAGAATCAGAAGAGCACCTACTACGCCCATGGTCACAAGCGATTGTAAAAATGTATGAGGTCAATCCATCTCTTGAGTATCAAAGCGCGGCTAAAGCTGCAGCAGGCGAGTTTGCCGACTATGTGCGAACCCTGGCGGAGGAGCGAAAGAAGAGCCCGGGTAGCGATTTAATCTCCGATTTAGCAATGGTCGAAGAAAATGGCGAAAAGTTAAACATGCACGAACTTGTTGCAACGGCCGTCTTGCTCCTCAATGCCGGGCATGAGGCAAGCGTGAATGCCTTTGGCAATGGAATGGTTGAAGTTCTGCGGCGACCTGATCAAATCGCACTTCTTCGCAATGATCCACGAGGCCTAACGGAAACGGCTCTAGAGGAGTTCATGCGCTTTGATGCACCTCTGCAGCTCTTTGAGCGTACAGCTACGAAAGATACCGAACTTGGAGGGGTGAAAATTTCGGCAGGTCAAAAAATTGCTGCACTCATTGGCTCTGCCAACAGGGATAGTACTGTCTTTGATAGGGCCGACGAGATGGATCTGACTCGTGATCCAAATCCTCATATCGGCTTTGGCGCCGGAATTCACTTTTGTTTAGGCGCCCCACTTGCTCGCTTGGAAATGGGAGTCTCACTACCTGCACTCTGGGAAAAATATCCAAACATGTCACTCGCCAGTGAGCCAGTGCGCAGGCCAACATTTGTCTTACGAGGTTATGAGAGCGTAGAAATCTCTGCTTGAGTTGGGTAAGAAGATTGAGCGCCCTTTTTAGTAACACTCAAAGATGCAACCTTGATTCCGAGTGTGAGTGCCTCAAGGGGGCTCATTCCAGAGGCTAAACCGTAGGCAAATGTTCCAACGAAGGCATCTCCGGCGCCGGTTGTATCAACTGCATTGACAGTTGGCGCCGATACTCGATTAATTGTTCCATCGGAATTGATTAATACAGCCCCGAGAGAGCCCAGAGTAATTACAGAATTCTTACCTGGCCTAAACTCTTTTAGGATTTCATCACTAGATGGAAGTTGTCCGTGGAGTTCGCGAAACTCAGTTTCATTGGGAATAATCCAATCGCATAGGGCGAGCAGTTCATGCGAGAGCTCTTGATATGGTGCAGGGTTTAAAATAGTTATACATCCGCGAGCCTTTGCCGCCCCGAGCGCTGCGAGTGTAACTTCTTGTTGGATCTCACATTGGGCAATCACCACTGATAGATTTTCAATGCTATTGATTGCAGCTACTGCCTTTGCGCCCTCAATTTCTCGATTGGCACCTGGAATAATAATGATTCTATTCTCGCCGCCGCCATCTACCCAGATATGGGCAACACCCGTTGGAGAATCTGAGCGCTCTACAGATTGAGAGTGAATACCTAACATTGAAAAGTTTGTCACAATTGAGTCACCAAAGAGATCGCGCCCTACCTTGCCAATGAAGTGAACGTCGGCGCCGCAGTGCGCGGCAATTACCGCTTGATTAGCCCCTTTTCCACCGAATCCAGTAGTAAAGAGATCACCAACAAGAGTCTGTCCAGGCTCTGGTAAAACTGGCGCATAGGCCGTTACATCCATCATGGCACTGCCAACGACTGCGACTACCGCTTTACTCATAGCGCTAGGCTACCCTTTATGAATAAAACTTCAATGATTCTCGATGTCGATACCGGTGTCGATGATGCCTTTGCAGTTCTCTTTGCCGCGCTACATCCTGAAATCAACCTTTTAGGGATTACCTGCGTTGATGGCAACACTAACGTTGACCAAGTTGTTGCCAATACATTAAAGGTTTTAGATGCCGCCGGCGCCGGTGATATTCCAGTAGCTCGAGGAGCGGTTCGTCCATTGCTCGGAGTTTCTCAGTACGCCGAGTATGTACATGGCGCAGATGGAATGGGCGATCTTGGAATTACTCCCTCAAATCGTCGCGTTGATCCACGTTCGGCCGTTGAATTACTTCGTGACTTGATCGAGGGCTCCAAAGATCCAGTAACTTTGGTGCCGGTTGCACCGCTTACAAATATCGCACTCTTCTTGCGTGCATTTCCTGAGACCGCTAAAAAGATTCACCGAATTGTTTTGATGGGTGGTTCGGCATCGGCAGGTAATGCAACCGCTGCGGCAGAATTTAATGTTTGGCATGATCCAGAGGCTGCAGCGATTGTCTTTCAAAGTGGAGTCCCCATAACAATGTATGGCCTTGATGTCTTTATGCGTCCTGGCATTTCTAGCGCAGAGGCCCTTGCCTTAAAAAACTCAACTACTCCAGCTGCGCAGTTTGCCGGATCCCTTGTCGAGGCCTTCATCGAACGATTACATATTTCTCCAATTACCTTGGGCGATTATGGCGCCGTGGCTATGGCGATTCACCCCGAACTTTTCACTACCGAAATGTTTGATGTTGTTGTAGATACCTCATCTGGCCCAGCGCGAGGTCAAACTATTTGTGATCGTCGCGATGCTTTCTTAAAAGATCTTGAGCCTCTGGGGCTTGAAGATTCAGCAAAAGTCCGCGTTGTTATGGATTTAGATGTTGAAGCTGTACGCCAGTTATGGCTTAAAACCATTGAAAAAGGGCGCTCTTAGAGCCCTATCGGATGCCAAACAGTCTTGTTTTCCAAGAATGCCAGGATGCGACCAGGATCGGCGGATTTAAAACTATAAATCCGCTTTAGATTCTCTGCTCCAGCAACGCGCACTGCGCCATGTGATTTGGCGGCAAGCCCTGAAATATCAAAGCCATCAATATCCATATGTGAGGCCATCCATGGTGCAATCTCATCCTTCTTGCCGGTCAATATATTAATAACACCGGCAGGTACATCACTTGTTGCAATGACTTCTGCGAAACTCATCGCAGAAAGTGGAGCCTTAGTGCTCGCCAGTACGATAACTGTATTTCCACCGACGATGATCGGTGCAATTGCATCGATTAAACCGAGCAGTGATGGAGTCTCAGGTGCGATGGCTGCGATGACACCCATGCTCTCTGGCACGGTGAAGTTGTAGTAAGGACCTGCCACGGGATTGAGGGCCCCGGACAATGATGAAAGTTTGTCGCTCCAGCCTGCATACCAAACTAAACGATCTACAGAATCGGTAACTTCCTTTTCTGCCTTTACTTTTGTTACACCTGTTACGGTGACAATCTCATCTACAAACTGCGCGCGACGTCCCTCTAACATTTCAGCGATTCGATAGAGAATCTGTCCCTTGTTATAGGCCGAAGCCTTGTTCCAACCAGATTGAGCCGCGCGTGCTGCTACAACGGCATCTTTTAAATCTTTGCGCGATGCAAGACATGGGTTTGCGATGAAGACTCCCTTTGCGTTTTTAATCTCATATGTACGGCCAGATTCAGTTCGTGGAAATGCACCGTTAATAAATAACTTATAAGTCTTTTTGACATCGATGCGATTACTCATGTCCGACCCCCTTCAAATATGCGCTTAAGCCATGGCGTCCACCTTCGCGACCCCAGCCAGACTCTTTATAACCACCAAAAGGAGATGTTGGATCAAACTTATTAAATGTATTTGCCCAGATAACACCGGCGCGAAGTTGCTGGCTGGCCCACAAAATACGCGAGCCCTTCTCGCTCCAGATGCCAGCAGATAGACCAAAAGGAGTGTTATTAGCCTTATCTATCCCCTCTTGCGGGGTCCTAAAGGTAAGGACTGAGAGCACTGGCCCGAAGATCTCTTCGCGAGCGATGCGGTGCGATTGTGTAACGCCCGTAAAGATCGTTGGTGGAAACCAGAAGCCCTTTGCAGGCAGATCGCATGGAGCACTCCAGCGTTCGGCACCCTCTGTATCACCCGTTGCCGAAAGCTCACGGATTTTTAAGAGCTGCTCTTTGCTATTGATCGCACCTAAGTCGGTGTTCTTATCCATTGGATCACCAACACGGATCTTAGCCATACGTTTTTTAAGTTTATCTACTACTTCATCGGCGATGCTCTCTTGCAGAATTAGTCGAGAGCCCGCGCAACAGACATGGCCTTGATTGAAGAAAACTCCATTGACGATACCCTCGATTGCCTCATCTATTGCCGCATCCTCAAAGATGATGTTGGCGGCTTTACCACCGAGTTCAAGCGTCACGCTCTTATGAGTGGGTGCAACTGCGCGGGCGATAATCTTTCCAACTTCAGTTGAACCTGTAAATGCAATCTTGTCGATGCCAGGGTGGTTAACTATAAGTGCGCCTGTTGATCCATCACCTGTAACAATATTTACCACACCTGCGGGAAGTTCTGCTTGCTGGCAGACTTCAGCAAATAGAAGTGCGGTAAGAGAAGTATTTTCGGCAGGTTTTAGAACGACCGTATTGCCGGCGGCAAGTGCTGGCGCAACTTTCCATGCCAGCATTAATAATGGAAAGTTCCAGGGAATTATCTGTCCAGCAACGCCATGCGGCTTTGTAGATGTTCCAAGACCTGCAAACGCCAGTTTGTCGGCCCAGCCTGCGTGATAAAAGAAATGCGCCGCAGCTAATGGAATATCGACATCACGAGCTTCGCGGATTGGCTTTCCATTATCTAAAGTTTCAAGGACGGCAAACTCGCGAGAGCGCTCCTGCATAATGCGGGCGATACGAAATAAGTACTTGCCGCGCTCTTTGCCACTCATCTTTGACCATGTGGTTGTGTAGGCCTTGCGTGCAGCCTTGACTGCCGCATCAACATCGGCCTTACCAGCCAGAGCAATCTGACTTAAAACCTCTTCAGTAGCTGGGTTTATGGTTGGAAAGTGCTTGCCGCCTGCAACGAACTTTCCACCGATGAAGTGGCCATACTTAGGTTTAATAGAGACAACGGCCCGTGATTCAGGCGCTGGTGCGTATTCAAAGCTCACTGTGTTCTCCATTAATCGATCGTTACGTAGGCAGGACTAGCGTAGTAGCCATCGTCCATTTTCATGCGCTGCATTAATAAATCATTGAGTAAGGCGCTAGCACCGATGCGAAAGAGGGATGGCGTGAGCCATTCTGGGCCAGCAGTCTCATTGACTAGAACTAACTGCTTTATTGCATCCTTTGTATTTCTGATTCCACCTGCCGGCTTCACACCGATCCGCGTCTGTGTCATTTGGTAGAAATCACGCACCGCTTCAAGCATTACTAATACAACTGGCGCAGTAGCTGCGGGTGCAACCTTGCCAGTAGATGTCTTAATGAAATGGGCGCCGGCGGCCATCGCTAGGAATGAGGCTTTGCGAACATTGTCGTAGGTGACGAGTTCGCCCGTTTCAAAGATAACTTTCAGATGGGCGCGCTCTGCGCAGAGTTCGCGGATTTGAACTATCTCATTAAAAACACCGATGTAGTCACCACTTAAGAATGCCCCGCGATCGATGACCATATCGATCTCAGATGCACCGGCATCGAGGGCATCTTTCGTATCCTGAAGCTTTACCGCCATTGATGCTCGGCCTGAAGGAAATGCCGTCGAGACTGCCGCGACGCCAACATGGGCACCGCCAATTAGATCTAGATGTTTACGTGCGATGCCGACCATGTCGTTATAGACACATACTGCACCAACGCTTGGCACCGTTGAATCCGTTGGATCGGGGCGTACAGCCTTTGTACATAACGCTTGAACTTTTCCTGGAGTATCGGCGCCTTCGAGAGTTGTTAAGTCAACCATTGAAATCGCAGTGTCAATCGCCCAGCGTTTAGAGGCTGCTTTGATACTTCGCGTCGCTAACATCGCTGCGCGCGCATCGGCACCAACTTGATCTACACCAGATAGCGCACCCAGGTATTTCTTGAGGGATGCCTCAGAGCCATCAACTAAGCCGTAAAAACTCACGATAATAATTCCTTCAGAGGTGCCCGTAATTGATCGAGAACGATTTGCGCTCGCGCTGAATCTTTTTCAATAACCTCAATGTAACACTTCATCTTTGCTTCGGTTCCGCTAGGACGAATAATTATTCTGATTGTTCCATCTAGCCAGATGCGAAGACCATCTGTTGGCGGCAAATCATCTGTAGGTTTTGCTAAATCATCGATAGATGTCACTACATGACCGGCGATCTCTGTCGGAGTTTTTGTGCGCAGGCGGCCCATAATGATGCCGACTTGAGATAGATCAGTTAAACGAATTGAGATCTGCTCCGTTGCATGAAAGCCATGCCTGGTCCAAATTTCATCGAGCAAATCAAGAAGTGTCTTGTTTTCACTCGCCAAATCTGTAGCTATCTGCGCCAATTTTATTGCTGCCGAAATTCCATCTTTATCATTGACGGTGATGGCATCAACTGCATATCCAAGTGCCTCTTCATATCCAAATGTCAGTCCGTCAATCTTTGCTAACCACTTAAAACCTGTAAGTGTCTGTTTAAACTCTAAGTTGTAATGGGCCGCAATCTTGCTCAAAATAGTAGAAGATACAATTGAATTGGCGAGAACTCCCTTTTTCGTACTACGTGCAATAGATTCACCAAAAATGGCACCTAACTCATCTCCGCGTAGCATTCGCCAACCAGAAACCGGATCCTTAACTGCCGCAGCACACCTATCGGCATCGGGATCGTTGGCAATAACTAAGTCGGCATCAAATGCACGCGCGGTTTCAAGCGCTAGATCAATAGCACCAGGCTCCTCTGGATTAGGAAATGCCACAGTAGGAAAATCTGGATCGGGTTGTGCCTGTGCATCCACTAAAATCGGTGAGGCAAAACCCGCCTTGTGAAAGACATGTAAAAGAGTTTCAGTACCAACACCATGCATCGCCGTATAAACAATCTTTAAATTACCTGGCTTGTTGGCAATGGCAGCGGTTATCGCTACATACTTATCGATAATTTCCTCACTAACAATGCTCCAGTTTTTGCCGCGTGGCTGGTTAGCAAGTGAAGTGATCGCATCGATGTGAGAGGCGATAGATTCGTCAGTGGGAGTGACAATTTGAGAGCCACGGTAATGAATTCCATCAACGGTGCCACCTAAATAGACTTTGTAGCCATTATCTTGTGGTGGGTTGTGACTTGCCGTGACCATGATTCCAACATCGCACTTAAGCTCGTTAGTTGCAAAAGCTAAGACAGGAGTTGGAAGTGGACGGGGGAGAACGTAGACCTTCATACCAGCCCCGCTCAAGATCTGCGCACTCTCTTCTGTAAAATCCTCTGAACCGTAACGCGCATCGCGTCCAATGACTACGGACGTTAAGTTTCGTTCTTTCATATATGCAGCAATTGCTGCGGCGGTACGACCAACAACTGCGCGATTCATTCCAGATGGACCAGGGCGTATTGGTCCACGCAGACCAGCTGTACCAAACTGTAGAAAGCCTGAGAACGAGCTTCGTAGCTCTACTTCATTGTTGGTATCAAGCCAACCCTGTAAAACTGCAGCCGTTGCAGGATCGGGATCATCGGCGATCCATGCTTGTACTTCGGCGCGTAGATCCATGTGCTTAGAATAACTTTGGAATTACGGCTTTGAGAAGCGCGCCCATCCGATCGGCCGCCGCCTTGCCAGCTGCGATTACCTCTTCATGATTGAGTTTTTCACCTGTGACTCCAGCGGCTGCATTAGTTACAAGTGAGATACCCAGAACTTCGGCGCCAAGTGCGTGAGCGGCAATTGCCTCTGGGACGGTAGACATTCCCACCAAATCCCCGCCCATGGTTCGCATCATGTGAATCTCTGCCGGTGTTTCATAGGTAGGTCCGCGCCAATGGACATAGACACCCTCTTCAAGGGATGAATCCTCTTGCTTAACAATCTCGCGGATGCGCTTGCTATAGAGATCGGTGAGATCTACAAAGGTTGCACCAGAAAGCGGTGAAACTGCAGTTAAAGAGATGTGATCGCGGATCAATACAGGCTGTCCAACACTAAATTTCGTGTTAATACCGCCGCATGCATTTGTCAGGATGATAATTTTGCAACCAGCTTTTACCGCTGCGCGAACGCTATGGACAACGGGCTCGACACCTTTGCCTTCATATAAATGTGTGCGGCCTAGAAAAACCAGCGCGCGAAGGCTTTTTCCATCGGCTTCAATACTGTAAGAGCGAACTTTTCCAGAGTGTCCTTCAACCGTTGGTGGTAAGAAGCCAGTTAACTCTTCGGCGTTACATTCATAGGTAGGAGCACCCAGTGCATCAACTGCACTCACCCAACCAGAGCCCATAATGAGGGCGACATCGTGAGATGGCGTTCCAGTGCGTTCGATTATTTCTTGTGCCGCCGCAGTCGCAGCAGCTAGGGGATCGCTATAGAGAAGTTCGCTCGATGTCATGCGTCAATAATGTCACAAAGTGTGGTTCCACTAGAAACCGTTGCTCCGATTACTGCCGTGAGATTAGCGATAACTCCTGATTTGTGAGCCATCAATGGCTGTTCCATCTTCATCGCTTCAAGAACAATGATTAAATCACCAACTTCAACGATAGTGCCGATTTCAACAGCGATCTTTACGACCGTGCCCTGCATCGGGCTTGTAAGTCCAGAGCCTCCAGAGCCTCCTGACATACCGGCCTTAGCGCGATGTCGCTTAACAACAGGCTTGGGGGCGTGCACAAGAATCTCAAAGCGTTTTCCATTTATCTCAGTGACCAAATGTTCAGGGGCCATGTGTGTTTGCAGTGGTTCAACAGTTGCCGTGAAGGCGGGGATTTCATTTACAAACTCGTTTTCAATATAGCTTGTGTAAACTTTGAAATTTTCGGTAAATGCAGGATCTTCAACTATTGCGCGGTGGAAAGGGAGCGCCGTTGCCAAACCATCGATTGTGAACTCAGCCAGAGCCCTGCGTGCCCGCTCAATGGCTTGCTTGCGAGTTGCACCTGTAACGATTAACTTGGCAAGCAGAGAGTCGAAGTTTCCACCGATGGTGTCACCGCTCTTAAAGCCGGCATCCACGCGAACACCCGGACCGTTAGGCGTTGCCCATTTAGTAATACGCCCAGGGGCTGGCAAGAATGAACGTCCTGGATCTTCGCCATTGATACGAAACTCAATTGAGTGACCTCGGATAATCGGATCATCAAATCCTAGTGATTCACCCATTGCGATTCTGAACTGCTCGCGTACTAAATCGATGCCGGTAATCTCTTCGCTCACTGGGTGCTCAACTTGCAGCCGTGTGTTTACTTCTAGGAATGAGATTGTGCCATCTAGCCCAACTAAGAACTCGCACGTGCCGGCGCCGATGTAGCCAGCCTCTTTCATGATTGCTTTACTAGAGCGATACAGCTCTTTATTTTGTTCATCGGTTAAAAATGGAGCAGGTGCCTCTTCAACTAGTTTTTGATGGCGACGTTGGAGCGAGCAATCGCGAGTGCTGACCACAACTGCATGACCATGTTTATCAACAAGAACCTGAGTTTCAACGTGACGGGGCTTATCTAAATAGCGCTCAACAAAACATTCGCCTCGCCCAAAGCCGCTAATCGCTTCGCGGACTGCGGAGGCAAATAACTCGGGTATCTCCTCCATTGTGCGTGCAACTTTTAATCCACGTCCACCACCACCGTGAGCGGCTTTAATCGCAACAGGTAGGCCATGCTCTTTGGCAAAGGCGGTAACTTCTTCGTGGCCTTCAACTGGATCTTTTGTACCTGCAACTAGAGGAGCCCCGGCCTTTGCCGCGATTTTGCGCGCTGAGACCTTATCTCCCAAGGCACGGATTGCAGCTGGCGGTGGTCCAATCCAAATCAGTCCAGCATCTATTACCGCTTGGGCAAAGTGTGCATTTTCAGATAAAAATCCATAACCAGGGTGAACGGCATCGGCACCAGATTCAACTGCAACTGCGATTAGTTTTTCTATATTCAAATATGTTTGCGTGGCAGTTGTGCCGGCAAGTGAATAGGCAGCATCTGCCATTCCGGTGTGAATCGCGGTTCGGTCTTCATCAGAGTAAACGGCAACGCTCTCTAATCCATGATCTTTACATGCTCGTATTACACGGACTGCGATTTCACCGCGGTTGGCTACTAATACGCGCTTCATTGCATCACCTTAACCTCTGGCCATGAATAGCCAAGCTGTGCGAAGGCCTTTCGCACAAATGGCATCGAAATACCGACAACATTTGTGTAATCACCCTCAATGGATGGGATAAATGGAGAGCTAAAACCATCGAGAGTAAAACCACCCGCTACATGCAGGGGCTCCCCGCTTTCAACATAGTCATTGATTTCATCATCGCTCATCTGATCGAAGGTGACCTTAGTCGTGACAATGCTTGAGATTTCACGGTCTCTTGTTGTATCAATAATGCAATGGCCTGTGTGCAAGAGACCTGAATTTCCTTGGACACGCTTTGCCCTCTCACGTGCAATCTCTGGAGTGCCTGGTTTGCCTAGAGATTGACCATCAAATTCAAATGTTGAATCACATCCAATAATAATCGCCGGATAATCTATTGTCTCGGCAATCGTATGTGCTTTAGTAATCGCAAGAGCAATCACCATGTCTGAAGGGGAGAGCGCGTTAAAAAACTCGGTCTCTTCATCGACATGACTGACCATAATGATTGGCTTTAGTCCTGCAGATTCAAGCAGACGGCGGCGCGAAGTGGACGCAGAAGCAAGGATGATCTTTGGCATTGATGTTTTAGTTCCTTTGGCCGAAGCGAAAATTATTATGTAGTGGTTTGCGAAGTTGTGGCAGCCCAAAGGCGCTCTTGCGGATCACGGGGACTAGCTCTTCGCGCTTGTGAAGGGATATCGCATATTCGATTGCAGTTAACTCTTCGGCAGTTGGTTCACCTTTTACGATTGAGTAATCCATTACAGCGGGATATTTCCATGTTTGCGCGCAGGCAAAGTATCGCGCTTAGTCTTTAAAGTTCTAAATGCCTTTGTTATATATGCACGCGATTGATTTGGCTCAATAACCGTATCGATTGTTCCGCGCTCTGCCGCTAAGTATGGATTTGCTAATGAATCATTGTACTCATCGATTAATTCGGCACGTTTGCCGACAGGATCTTTCGCAGCTGCAAGCTCTTTACGGTAGAGAATATTTACTGCCCCTTGTGCACCCATGACGGCAATCTCTGCACTCGGCCAAGCAAAGTTAATGTCACTTCCTAAATACTTTGAACCCATAACGATAAATGCGCCGCCGTAAGCCTTGCGAGTAATCAGGGTTACAAGTGGCACAGATGCTTCGGCATAGGCATAGAGAAGTTTGGCTCCGCGACGAATGATTCCATCCCACTCTTGCTCTGTTCCGGGTAGAAATCCAGGTACGTCAACCAGGGTAAGAATTGGAATATTAAAGGCATCGCAAAAACGGAGGAAGCGAGCGGCTTTTTCACTTGAATTGATATCGAGTGTGCCAGCTAACTGTGAAGGCTGGTTAGCGATAATTCCAATCGACTCACCTTCAATTCGTGCAAAACCAACGATGATATTTGGTGCATACAAGGCATGAACTTCGAGGAACTCGGCCTCATCAACTAAGGCTTGAATGAGAACTTTCATGTCGTAGGGCTGATTTGTATTATCCGGAATTAACGTATCGAGTGCGAAATCTGATGCTGTTTTATCTAAGGATTGAGTTGGTGGAAGATGTGGCGCACTATCCATATTGTTTGATGGCAGATAGGAAAGCAGCGCCTTCACATAATCGATCGCATCGGCCTCGTTTTCGGCTAAATAATGTGAGTTACCAGTCTTGGTGTTGTGTGTTCGAGCGCCACCGAGCTCTTCCATATCTACTTCTTCACCAGTAACGGTTTTAATAACATCTGGCCCAGTAATAAACATATGAGATGTCTCATTGACCATAACGGTGAAGTCAGTCAGAGCTGGGGAGTATGCCGAGCCGCCTGCGCAAGGGCCAAGAATTAATGAAATCTGCGGAATGACACCTGAGGAGCGCGTATTGAGACGAAAGATTTTGCCGTAACCAGATAGAGAGGCAACGCCCTCTTGGATTCGTGCACCACCTGAATCATTGATTCCAATGAGGGGAATTCCACTCTTTAATGCAAAGGCTGCAATCTTTACGATTTTTTCAGCATGGACCTCTCCAAGAGAGCCTCCCATGATGGTGAAGTCTTGCGAATACAAAGCGATAGGTCGACCATCTACAGTGCCGGTACCAATGACAACGCCATCACCGTAGGGACGGTTCTTGTCCATGCCGAACTGCGTTGATCGGTGACGCGCGAACTCATCGATCTCTGTGAATGAATCTTGATCGACAAGCATCTCAATGCGCTCGCGGGCGGTGTTCTTACCCTTGGCATGTTGCTTTTCTACTGCGCGTGCCGATCCAGCATGGACAGCCTCTTCGACACGTGCACGTAGATCTTCGATTTTTCCGGCGGTTGTATGCAGATCACGGCTCATACCCCTACGGTACTAGGCGTGGAGATAGAAATGCTAAGTACGCCCCTTGATAGTTCAATAATCAATGCCGCCGTGACGCAGTACTGGCGGGTAAGCGTGGTTGAACTCACGGCATCGACACAAAACGATGTAGTGGAACTGGTGCAGAAAGGAAAAGCCCAAGCAGGAGATGTAATAGCTGCTGAGTTTCAAAGTGCGGGAAGAGGGCGATTAAGTCGTAGCTTCGATGCTCCGCAATCCACTGCACTCTTATTCTCTTTCTATATCCAACCGACGAGAAATCGAGAAGATTGGGGATGGCTCTCTCTTATTGCTGGAGTGAGTGTTGCCCAAACTCTTTCTAAGTATGGTGCACGAGTGAAATGGCCCAACGATATTTTAATAAAGGATAAGAAAGTATCGGGTCTCATCGCAGAGGTTGTTGGCGATGGAGTTGTCATTGGAATTGGAATAAACGCTGCCATGGAGCTCTCCGAACTTCCTGTTCCAACGGCAACCTCACTTTTGATTGAAGGCGCAGAAAATCTAACCCGCAATCAGTTACTGGCCGATCTTCTTAATACCTTTGAAGGATATTTCACTCCTTGGGATCAGGGTGAGAATGAAATCGAAGGTATCTACCTAACTTTAAGCGCGACGGTTGGAAGTAAAGTTCGCGTCGAATATCCAGATGGCCGCAGTGAAATTGCGCTCGCGGTGGCGATAAGTCCTAGAGGTGAGTTAATTTTAGATTCTGGAGCTCATGTGCAAGCCGCTGACATAGTTCATCTACGATAATCCAGTGAGCGAGACTTTTCCTACCATTGGCATCATAGGCGCGGGCCAACTCGCACGAATGAGTGTTTCATCTGCCGCCGCCCTCGGTATAAATCTTCTTCTCTTGGCTAAGGATTCAAGCGATAGCGGTGCCCAAATCGCCAACCATATTGTTGGCGATTACACAGACGTAGAAACTGTTCTTGAGTTTGCCAAGAAATGCGATGTTATAACTTTTGAGCATGAGCTCATTCCCTTGAGTGTTATAAAAGCAGTTGAAGCCGCTGGAATAGTTGTAAGACCGAGTTCGAGTTCATTTATCTATTCACAAGACAAGGCGGCGATGCGCCAGCGCTTAAGTAGTTTTCCTTCGCCGAAATCTGAGGTCGTATCCAGCACTGAAGGCGTCAGCGAGTATCCATTGATAGCTAAGACGATATCCGGCGGATATGACGGCCGCGGCGTCTGGAGAGTTGAATCAGAGAAAGAGTTAAGGGATTTAATCGCACAGGTAGGAAAAGTTCTTATTGAAGAGCTCATTGAATTTGATTATGAGATCGCGGTTATGGTCGCCCGTTCTCCTCATGGGCAGGCCAGCACATGGGCGCCCACACAGACGATTCAGGTGGATGGGATCTGCACAATGACGCTTACGCCAGCGCCTGAATTAAATCCAGATTTGAGTACTAAGGCCCAGAAGTTAGCGTTGGATGTTGCACAAGAAATCGGAGTTGTCGGAGTAATGGCAGTTGAGATCTTTGTTAAAGGCGACGAACTTTTCATCAATGAGCTTGCAATGCGTCCCCATAACTCGGGCCACTGGACTATCGAGGGCGCAGTGACGTCGCAGTTCGAGCAACATCTACGTGCAGTTCTAGATTTACCGTTAGGTGATCCATCAATGACGGCGCCAGTTGCAGTAATGGGAAATATCCTTGGATCAAGCAAGACAGATATGTATCGACCTTACCTGCACTTAATGGCGCGTAATCCAGCCTTGAAGTTTCATCACTATAAGAAAGATGTACTCCCGGGTCGCAAGATTGGCCATGTCACTCTTTTAGGCGATGAAGTCGTAGAATTGACCCACGAAGTACAGCATGCCCTTGATTATATGAGCGGAGAAGTCGATGAGTGATGTTGCGATAATCATGGGATCAGACTCTGATTGGCCGATTATGGAAGATGCGGCAAAGCTTTTAGATCACCTTGGGATTTCATACGATACCGATGTTGTATCTGCCCACCGCATGCCACTTGAAATGGTCGAGTTTGCACAGAACGCTGCAACCAAAGGTTATAAAGTGATTATTGCTGGTGCTGGTGGTGCAGCACACCTGCCAGGCATGGTCGCATCGCTCACAACATTGCCAGTAATCGGAGTTCCAATCGCGCTTAAAAATCTAGATGGAATGGACTCTCTACTTTCAATCGTGCAGATGCCGGCAGGAGTTCCTGTTGCAACTGTCGGAGTAGGAAATGCTAAGAATGCAGCACTTCTTGCCGCACGTATTTTGGGAATCTCTGATGCTTCGATATCTACCAAAGTAAGTCAGGGCTTACAAGAGATTAATGAAGAGGCTAAAGCCAAAGGCGCGACCTTAATATCTCGCCGAAATCAAAAGACCGGTTTTTAATTAACGAGCTCTATATTCAATTGCAGGACAGCGATTCATTACAGTTATTAGTCCTGCCGCTTGCGCTCTAGCTACTGCCGCCTCATCGATTACATCTAACTGAAGCCACACCGCCTTAGCTCCAATTGCGATCGCTTCATCGACAACTTTTCCAACTAAGGATGAGTTTACAAAGCAGTCAACAACATCGACTTTGATTGGTATTTCACTTAGGGATTTATAACCCATCTGCCCATGCACCTCTTCGGCGCGTGGGTATACAGGAATTATTTTATGGCCTTTATCCTGCAATAACTTTGCTACCCCGAAGGCTGCGCGATCAGGATTATTACCCAGTCCAACGATGGCCCACACCTTCATGGCCAGGAGGGCATCGATTGCTTCGCTCTCTTTAATCAGTGCGTCCTAATGCATGAAACTTCCAACCTGCATTGCGCCACAGATCTCGATCAAGGGCGTTACGTCCATCGATGATCATTTTATTTTTGACGAGGGCTCCGATAACCACGGGATCTAAGGCTCGATACTCTTTCCACTCAGTCAAATGAAGGATTAAATCCGCCTCTTTAACGCAATCTGTGACAGATTCGGCAAAGTTCAGATTAGGAAAACGCTTTCGGGCAGGCTCGATACCTTTGGGATCGTGCACAACGACGTTTGCGCCGGCGGCATGAAGCTGCACAGCGATATCTAATGCGGGGGAGTCGCGTACGTCATCGCTATCTGGCTTAAATGTTGCGCCAAGGACTGCAATTTTATACTGAGTCAAATCCTCTGAAAGATCACTTCGCACGACATCGATTACACGCTGACGAGCACGTAGATTGATCGCATCGATCTCACGTAAAAACTCAAGTGCCTGCTTTGCGCCTAGCTCTTCTGCACGTGCCATAAATGCACGAATATCTTTAGGCAAGCATCCGCCACCGAAACCAATTCCTGCCTGCAGAAAACGGCCACCAATGCGTGGGTCGTAGCCGATCGCCTTTGCTAGAACTGTGACATCTCCACCAGCAGCCTCACACACTTCGGCCATTGCATTGATGAAAGAAATCTTCGTTGCAAGGAATGAGTTAGCGGCAACTTTAACGAGTTCGGCAGTTGGTAGATCGGCTCGAATCCAAGGAGTTCCAAGAGCGAGAATTGGAGCATAGACATCTTTTAGTATCGCCTCTGCGCGATCGTTTGCAACTCCGACAACGAGACGATTGGGCGTCAACGTATCCTCAACTGCAAATCCCTCACGTAGGAACTCTGGGTTCCAAGCGAGGTCGGCCTGCGGCGCCGATTGTGCAAGTTGATCGCGTAGGGATTGCGCGGTGCCAACGGGGACCGTTGACTTTCCAACTACTAGTGCACCCTCTTTTAAGAAAGGTGCAATTTCACTAACTGCTGACTTAACATATGTGAGATCTGCAGCTAGCCCATCTTTAACCTGTGGTGTTCCTACGCAGACAAAGTGAATGTCGGCATCGGCAACTGCAGAAAAATCAGTTGTGAAAGTTAAGCGGCCACTCTTTATCTCTTGGGCCAACAATGTATCGAGCCCTGGTTCATAAAAAGGTAGCTCTCCTCGGGAGAGCATTTCGACCTTAGCGGGATCTGTATCAACTCCGATGACTGTAAAACCAAGGGAAGACATGCAGGCTGCATGTGTTGCGCCTAGATATCCGCAGCCAATAACCGAGAGTTTTGAGTTCATGGCCATGAGTTT
>JBILUX010000052.1:0-7231 GCA_044370765.1 Candidatus Planktophila sp.
ACTTCGCATAGAGATCCTCATCGATTACTCCTTCGATATAAGGAAGTAGCAGCGTGTCTAGATCACCAAAGTAGACTGGATATCCAGTGATGGAAGGGGTTGCTGAGTACATAATCAGAAGAAATGCCAGGGCATCATCTAAATCTTTAGCCGGTGGAAGCTCTAGAAATGCAGAGCCATTGACTAAGACCTTCTTGTAGTCTGGCAATAAGTAGCGAGGCCGGTATGGCGCGTTGCCCTCATACATATCGCAGATGATTCGATTAGAGAGTGCATCACTGCATTGTTTACGAACTGCTGGAGGGTCCAGTAGATTTTCAGCTAAATTAGCAAGACCTGCCACACGTTGCCGATAGGTATATTTCGGATCGGTCACCATATCTCGGATGTTTTCTAGAGAAGTCATGTTTTTATCATAAGATTAAAAAAAGAAATGGAGGAGTAGAAAACCACTCAAATGAGGTTTAGAGAGTGGTGGCGCTCAGACTTAACTCTCTAACTTGTAACCTAGCCCACGAATAGTTTGAATCAACGAGGGGTTAGCCGAATCAACTTCGATCTTTGATCGAAGCCTTTTAATATGTACATCCAGTGTTTTTGTATCGCCAAAATAATCTCCGCCCCATACGCGATCGATTAACTGTGAACGTGTCAAGACGCGTCCAGAGTTGCGCATAAGGAATTCAAGTAGTTCAAACTCTTTTAATGGAAGCGCAATTGGATTTCCATTAACCGATGCCTGATGACGGGCGGTATCTAATCTGATTGGCCCAACTGAAATAACTTCCAAATCTCCATTCAAATCAGCATCGGATATCCCACGACGAAGTACGGCTTTGATTCGAGCGATTAGTTCACGGGATGAGTATGGCTTTGTTACATAATCATCGGCGCCGAGTTCTAGGCCGACGACCTTATCAATTTCGGCATCTTTAGCTGTCAACATAATTATCGGAACTTGAGAAGTTGTGCGAATTGTCCGACAGACATCTACTCCTGAAATCTCCGGAATCATGAGGTCAAGAAGAATTAAATCCGCTCCCTCTTTTGCAAAAGTATTTAAAGCTGCGCGACCATCTTCAGCCACGCTCACCTCAAATCCCTCTTTACCGAGCAGATAAGCCAGAGCCTCAGAGAAGGAGCTTTCATCTTCTACGATTAGTATTTTTGTCATTCCGCGCTCTCCAAAGGTGGTGCATAGACGGGTAGTCGAAGAGAGAAAGTGCTCCCAACATTTTCAACACTCCAAATTTTTACATCGCCGCCATGTTTAGAGGCGATGTGTTTGACAATTGACAGTCCAAGTCCAGTGCCGCCCGTTTGGCGCGAGCGAGCTGGATCAACTCGGTAAAAACGTTCAAAAATTCGATCTTGTTCGGCTTCAGAGATTCCAATTCCTTGGTCCGTAACCGAGATGTTAATTACCCCATTTTCTATCGTTGTTGAGATAGAGACCTTTGTATTTTCAGGTGAGTAATTAATCGCGTTTTCAACTAGGTTATGGATAGCCATGATTAGCTGGTCACGGTCGCCGAGAACCACCGCAGGAGTCGTCTCTGAAAAAGTAACAGTGATATTTCTATTATCTGCAGAAATTTGGCACTGATCGATTGCCTCACGAATCATATATTCGACGCCGACTTCTTGAGCAAGTTGCAAAGGATCAGAGTCTTGAACACGTGATAAGTTAATAATCTCTTGAACTAAATCTGTTAAACGCTTTGCCTCTGACTGCATGCGGGTAGCGAACTTTACGACTGCTTCAGGATCATCTTTCGCGCCTAGTACAGCTTCACTAAGGAGAGAGAGCGCACCAATCGGTGTTTTCAACTCATGTGAAATATTGGCAACAAAATCACGTCGAACATCATGGACGCGTTGTGCTTCACTCTCATCACTAACAAGGACAAGAACGAGATCATCTTTTGTTAATGGAAGAACCTTTACTGTCAGCTCATGTTTTCCTTCACCGATAGGACCTCGGGGAAAATCAATTTTCCCTACTTGTTGGATATGTGTGCGGCGTACAACTCGAATTGTCGCTAGAAGCTCTGAGCTTTGAATTCGCTCATCTTTGAGGACTCCCAGGATTTCGATGCCAGGGGTGATAAATAGTGGGATTTCACCAGGGGCTAAAATCATGGAATCGCCATCTAGCAGGCTCAGGGTTTCCAGAAGCATTTCCGGCAGGGCTCTTGGATCTGAGGCATCCAAGTCCCTGCGCAAGAACTTCATGTCGCCACTCTATAGGCACAAATCGCCAGTTTACCTTCCGTTCACCTAAGCATTGCTCTCTATTCATCACCTCCACATAGGTTTTGCCACATGGCACTCATTAGATCAGTTTTCCAAGACGAGCTCGATGGCGTCTCTCAATCTCTCGTTGACCTTACTGAGATGGTATCAACTTCAATGTCTAAGGCAACTTCGGCAATTCTGAACTGCGATTTAAATCTCGCCGAAGAGATTATCGCAAATGATGAAAAGATCGATGAGTACCAACACGAAATTGATAACCGCATAATTGACATCATCGCTCGCCAACAACCCGTTGCATCGGATTTGCGTGCACTTGTTACCGCACTTCGCATGGGCTCGGACTTAGAGCGCATGGGCGACCTCGCACACCATGTCGCCAAACTCGCAAGACTTCGCCATCCAGCATGTGCAATTCCACCAGAGTTAGTTGGGATTGTTACTGAAAAAGGTCGGGTGGCGCTAGCGCTAACAGTTAAGACTGGCGTAGTTATTGCAACGAGAAATACTGAGATGGCCCTTGAAGTCGAACGCGATGATGATGAGATGGATGCGCTGCATCGTCAGCTCATCAGCCACCTCATTGAACCAAATTGGCAGCACGGTATTGAAACGGCAATTGATTTGACTTTGCTTGGTCGCTATTACGAACGATATGCCGATCACGCCGTATCAATTTCTCGTCGCGTTTATTTCCTCGTGACTGGAAAGTACGCCTCATAAATGACACTCACACAGCCAACCGTAATTCCAGCGCCGAGAGAGTTAACGACAAAACCTCGGCGTTCAGATCAAGTATTCCGAGGAATCGTAACTCTCGGCGGTATGGCCTCTTTGGTAATTCTCGGGTTAATTGCGCTATTCCTTTCGCTTAAAGGAGTGCATATTCTTAAAGAGGAAAAATTTGGTTTTATCTCAACATCTAAGTGGGAAGTCATCACCGATGACTCCGGGTCGATTGCAGAGTCCTCTTTTGGAATCGGCGCAATGTTGGTTGGCACTTTTCTCTGCTCGCTTATTGCGATAATTGTCGGAGTTCCAGTCGCCGTTTTGGGTGCGCTTTACCTTACTTTTTACGCTAAAGGCGCCGCTAAAAAAATATTGGTATCACTTATCGACCTTATGGCTGCATTTCCCTCACTCCTTTATGGCTTCTGGGGCTTCTTTATCTTTATGTCCAGCGCTGAATACTGGGCGAAACTTCTCAATAAATACTTAGGATTCATTCCTTTCTTTAACGTGCCTGCCCCAATCTTTGAGCGCTCACCGTTTATAGCAGGTCTAGTTCTAGCGATTATGATTATTCCAATTGTTACTTCGATTTCGCGAGAGATTTTTGATCAAACTCCTCTCGATAGAATTCAAGCCGCTTACGCACTTGGAGCTTCAAAATTAGCGATGATTCGTGCCGTTGTGATTCCTTATGGTCGCGGAGGAGTCATTGGTGGAGCAATGCTTGGCTTAGGTCGCGCAATGGGCGAAACCGTTGCCGTTTATACAGTTTTGAATGTTGTCTATCAGATAAATTGGCAAGTTTTGTTTGGCGCTGGCGGAAATGTTGCCTCACTTATTTTACTTAAATTTGGTGAGGCTGGCCCGTATGAAGTTGACGCCCTTATGGCAGCCGGACTAATCCTCTTTATACTTACCCTCTTTGTGAATGCAGTTGCCGACCTCTTGATAAATCGCTTCGGAGGTAAAGGACGATGACTCTAATTACTATCCCAGAGCCACAAAGACCGTGGGAAACAACCATGAAGCAACGCGCTTCTACCGCATCAATTCTGGTGGCTGCAGCTTTGATTAGTTGGATCTTGATTGAAGTGACAGGGCTTAATGGAAAAGCGGGATATCTGACATCGTTTTTTCTAACCTCAACGTTTCTGATTTTTATTCAGCAGTTCCGTTTGCGTGATGTAGCTGCGGCGAAAGACTCGTTGTTGGGCAGTTTTGCACTTCTTGGAATGGTCATTACAGTGATTCCAATTGTAAGTATTGTCTCCACGGTTGTAATAAAAGGTTACAAGGGAATTCACTTCGGGCTATTTTTTAATGACATGTCATTGAACTCAGTTAACGATCCAATAAATCAAGGTGGATTACTGCACGCCTTAGTTGGAACAGTTATAATGGTGGGTGGAGCGCTTATTATTAGTTTCCCTATCGGCGTACTCACAGCCCTCTACTTGACTGAAATCCGCGGCAGGCTTTCAAGGCCGATTAAATTCTTGGTTCAAGCGATGAGCGGTGTTCCATCTATTGTTGCAGGCTTGTTTATCCTCTCGAGTCTTGTCTACCCCGTAACAAAAGCTCTCTCAGGGTTGATGGGCTCATTTGCACTTTCCATATTAATGATTCCAACAATTGCGCGTACTGCAGAAGAGATGTTGCGCTTGATCCCCCATGAATTACGCGAGGCTGGTGTTGCACTTGGTGGGACTCAATGGCGGACAGTTGCTGGTGTCATTCTTCCAGCTGCAAAAAGTGGTTTGGTGACGGCAGTTATTTTGGGTATGGCAAGAATCATTGGTGAAACCGCACCTCTTCTTCTAGTTTCTGGCGGCGGCGATTCCCTTAACCTCAACCCAACATCTGGTGCGATGGGCTCTCTTCCTTATTACATCTGGAAAGCATTCTTAACTGGAGGCACCGACGAGGCTTTCGCTCGAGCGTGGGGTGGGCTTTTAGTTCTCCTTGCCTTCATCTTTATTTTGTTTGGTTCAGCCCGCTTTATAAGTGGAAGAAAGGTCAGTTGAAATGACTAATAGCAATGACTCAATTGAAGCAAGCCCCAACGACAAGGCACCGGAGAAAAATATGCAAACTCAAGTAGTTCCTAGCTCACTTGCATCAGTTGCTGGAAATCGAGACGTACGAGTTCCAGGCAGTGAAATGCTCGGAATTGGCCTAGAAACCCGTGGAGTTCATGCCTGGTTCGGGAAGAAGCACGTTCTATCTGATGTCTCTCTGGATTTTGCGGCTGGAACTGTAACTGCATTGATTGGACCATCTGGGTGTGGAAAATCAACTTTCTTACGGACTCTCAATCGTATGCACGAGTTCATTCCAACGGCCGCCCTCGCCGGTCAAGTTTTACTTGATGGCCGAGATATTTATGCTCCCGGAACTGATGTGACCAAGATTCGCCTTAACGTTGGAATGGTTTTCCAGAAGCCAAACCCCTTTCCTTCGATGACTATTGGGCAAAACGTCTTATCAGGTCTCAAACTTGCGCAGTTAAAACGAAGTAATACAGATGACCTGATGGAATCTTGTTTAGAGCGGGCAGGCTTGTGGAGTGAGGTTAAGGACCGCTTAAATGAGCATGGAGGAGCGCTTTCAGGTGGCCAACAGCAGCGCTTATGTATTGCCCGATCTCTTGCCGTTGAGCCTCAAGTCCTCCTCATGGATGAGCCATGTTCTGCTCTTGATCCAGGGTCGACCTTTAGAATTGAGCAGACAATATCTGAACTTGCAAAGACCATGACTATTGTCATTGTGACACACAATATGCAGCAGGCTGCCCGTGTCTCTGATTACACGGCCTTCTTCCTCTCAGATGGAGGTCCAGGAATGATGGTTGAAGTGGCACCTACCAGCAAGATTTTCTCATCTCCTGTTGATAAGCGAACTGAAGATTACGTCACTGGTCGTTTTGGTTGATTCTATTTGTTCACTTAGTAAATGCCTGGATTTAACCTGCTCATTGCTCTTTGGTAACCAGCGCTCAATACGTTTAGAGGCGTAAAGGATTTATCCTCAAACGAAAGGCTCACAATGAAGTTTTCTACAAAAGCAAAAGCATTTGCTATTGCCGCTCTAATTGCAGTATCAACTGCACAGCCAGCACATGCAGTTGATTTAACAGGATCCGGAGCTTCATTCGTTGATCCACTCCTTCAAGCATGTAAGGCAGGCTTTGCCAAGGCTTCAGGCCACTCTTATGTTTACTCTTCAACTGGTTCAGGAACAGGTAAGAAAAACTCTGATTCAAAAATAGGAGATTTTTGGTTCTCGGATTCAGCTCATACGGCATCAACTAAGCGTTCAACTGTCTACCACGCTCCAATTATTGCCGCCCCTATTGCAGTTCTCGTTAATCTTCCGGCAAAGAAAGACATTTATTTAAGCTCTACAACGGTTGCAAAAATCTTTGCAGGCGAAATCACAAAGTGGAATGATCCAGCAATCGTTGCAGACAACAACCGTTCAGTTACAACAACTGTTTATCGTAAAGATGCGACTGGAAATGTTAAAAAAGATAGCAAAGGAAATCCAGTAGTACTTCGAACTGGTTCAAAGACCATCTATTACACACTTCCAAATAAGCCAATTAAAGTTGTTTTCCGTGCAGATGGCTCAGGTACATCAAATAACTTCACCACTTGGTTAAATGGCGTTGATCCTACCGTTTGGACAAAAAAGGGTAACGATGCATTCACAACTGCCTTCCCTGGAGATATCAATGCTCCAGCAAACATCGGCCGCATAGTCGGAGCAAATGCCTCACAAGGAATTGCAACGCTTGCAGCTAAGACACCATATTCAATTACTTATGCTGAAAAGAACTGGGGAGATGCTTATGGTCTCCGCGCAGCATATGTCAGCAACTCAACGGGTCAGTTCGTATTCCCTGACTCTGCCGCAGTCTCTGCATTCTTAGGTGAGGCTAAGCAAGACGAAAATGGAATAGTCAAATATGACTACGCAACTAAAGTTGCTGGTGCCTACACTCTAGGAATCGTCTCGTATATGTTGATCGAAACTACATACGCAGACAAGACTAAGGGATCAGCTGTCAAGGAACTTGCTGAATATATCCTCTCACCTGCATGTTCAGGCGGAGATCCAAAGCTTGGCTATGTAGTTGTCCAGGGAACATTCCTAGACAAGGCCAAATCTCTTATCGCAAAGATGAATAAGTAAGTACCTCTCTTTCCATAGCCATCGAGGGATGGTAATGAGAAGCGGTCGC
>JBILUX010000046.1:0-8174 GCA_044370765.1 Candidatus Planktophila sp.
CCAAAGGCGAATGGGACAAGGCGATGTTACTGAGCTATGAACGCGAAATGCTTGGACTTTATGTCTCAGATCATCCCCTTCTTGGTGTTGAACATGTTCTGCGCGCAAGTACCGACATGACTATTAGCGAGTTAGTAGACGATGGTGCGCAAAGTGAATCGATTGTGACGATCGGTGGTTTAATTACTGGGATCACTCGTAAAGTCTCTAGACAAGGTGCTTCATGGGCAGTTGTTACAGTTGAAGATCTCGAGGGATCGCTCGAAGTTCTCTTCTTTTCAAAAACTTACAATCAGTATTCGATGTCCCTGACAGAGGATCGAATCGTGACCATCAGGGGTCGTGTCGATCGACGAGAAGATACCTTGAGATTTACAGCAGTTGAAATGGCGATGCCCGATATTTCTATGGGGCCGACCGGTCCGCTTGTAATTTCTCTGCCGATTTCTCAATGCACCCCTCCAATAGTTGATCGAATTAAAGAGATTTTGCGCTCTCACCCCGGAAAGAGGGAAGTCCATTTACAGCTCAGTGATAATGGAGCCAATACTTTTATGAAAATCGATGCTCTCATTACAGCATCACCTAGTTTAAGTGCGGATTTGAAATCAATTCTGGGCCCTAACTGCCTTGCTTAAGCCCAACTAATATCGCTCCAGCCCTTAGGCAATGCCCGTTACAATTGCACAATGATTCGGACCGTAGATCTTCGTGGGAGAGTATTGACGAAGGCTGGCTATCAGAGCGAACTTCCACGTGCAGCCCTTGATGTTGCCGAAGCAATGCGCTTAATCGAGCCGATTCTAGATCGCGTGAAAAATGGCAATGAAGATGATCTCATCGCTTTAGCCCAAGAGTTCGATGGTGTGACCCCGCCAAGTATTCGCGTTCCAAGGGCTGCTTTAGAGTCGGCCCTTGCATCATTAGCTCCTGGTATTCGCGCCGCTTTAGAGCTATCGATTGATCGAGTGAGAAAAGTTCATCTCGATCAAGTGCGCGAAGAAAAAACTACCGTTGTTGTTGATGGTGGAGTTGTCAGGGAAAAGTGGATTCCAGTTGATCGCGTCGGTCTTTATGTTCCTGGAGGCCGTGCCGTATATCCGAGCAGTGTGATGATGAATGTTATTCCCGCTCAAATTGCAAAGACCCCATCGATTGCAGTGGCGTCACCTCCACAAAAGGATTTCGATGGACTTCCACACCCGACTATTTTGGCAACCTGCGCCTTACTTGGAGTTACCGAGGTCTACGCAGTTGGGGGAGCACAAGCGATCGCACTTTTTGCCTATGGCATGGAGGGCGTCGCCGAGAAATGCGATTTAGTTACTGGACCTGGAAATATTTATGTCGCCGCCGCCAAACGTGCACTGCGTGGAACGGTTGGGATTGATTCAGAGGCCGGACCAACAGAGATTGCGATATTGGCCGACAAGAGCGCAGTTCCAGCCGATGTCGCTGCCGATTTAATCAGCCAGGCTGAGCATGATGTTATCGCCGCCGCTATTTTAGTAACAGATAGCCAGTCTTTGGCTGATGCCGTTGCGGCTGAACTACATATTCGAGTCGGTAATGCAAAGCACTCGGCGCGCATCCGCGAAGCGCTTTCAGGTATTCAATCTGCGATAGTCCTCGTTGATTCAATCGAACAGGGAATCGATGTCGTAAATGCCTATGCCGCTGAGCACTTAGAGATTCAAACCGCAAACGCTCGCGCAGATGCAGAAAAGATTAGAAATGCTGGCGCTGTTTTTATCGGACGTTATTCACCAGTTTCACTCGGTGATTACTCTGCCGGTTCAAATCACGTACTGCCGACAGGTGGATGTGCATGCCATTCCAGTGGCCTGTCCGTGCAGAGCTTCCTTCGAGGTCTGCACTTCATTGAGTATGAAAAACTCGCCTTCCTAGATCTTGTACCAACCGTGCTGACTCTCTCTTCGGCAGAAGATTTACCAGCACATGGTCAAGCTATGTCAGCGCGTTTAGAGAATTTGTCATGAGTTGGCCTGCATGGCTACCGCTGCGCGAGGAGTTAGCTTCATTGACTCCATATGGAGCACCCCAGTTGCCAGCCGATGCGTCATTGAACACCAATGAAAATCCATATCCACCATCATTGGCTTTACAGGCAAGCATTGCTCTTGCAGTAGCCGATGTAGCGGGAACGCTCAATCGCTACCCGGATCGCGATGCCACTCGCCTCCGCACCGAATTAGCTAACTACATCAATGAGGCAAGCGATACTCGATTTGGGTCACAAAATATTTGGGCGGCAAATGGTAGTAACGAAATCATTCAATCACTCTTTCTAGCCTTTGGCAGTGGGGTTGCACTTGGTTTTACGCCCTCATACTCAATGCATTCAATTATCGCTAATGTCACCGGAAGTAAATGGTTAAACGGACGACGCAACGCAGATTTCACATTTGATCTAGAGAGCGCGATCGCAGATATTGCCTCGCATAAGCCGACGCTCACATTCATTACGACACCTAATAATCCAACGGGTGATGCAATTAGCATCAAAGATATTGAATCTCTAGCCGTAGCCGTTGCCGCTCATGGTGGTTTACTCGTCGTAGACGAGGCGTACGCAGAGTTTTCATCCGAACTCTCTGCAGTGGGTTTAATAGCGACGTATCCTCACGTTCTAGTGATTCGAACTATGAGTAAGGCCTTTGCTTTTGCAGGAGCTCGTGTTGGCTATCTGGTCGCAGATTCACTTGTAGTCGATGCCATGTTGCTGGTTCGACTGCCTTATCACTTGAGCGCAATCACCCAAGCCGCGGCTCTAGTCGCTCTCGATTACCGAATCGAACTCTTAAGTAATGTTGCAACACTTGTACGTGCGCGCCAAGCTCTTGTCTCCGAACTTCACGAGCTAGGCTTAACTACCGTACCCAGTGCGGCGAATTTCATATTATTTACCGGTTTCAAAGCTACTTCTGCGCAGTTGTGGGACCAACTCCTTGAAAAGGGAGTTCTCATTAGGGATGTGGGATTATCGTCCTATCTCCGCGTGACTGTCGGCACCGCCGCTGACAATAAAGCCTTTATCGATGCCTTAACCGAACTTCTGTAGAAAGGGAGAGACACATGAGAACTGCAAGAGTCGAACGGGAGACTAAAGAGTCATATGTTTTGGTCGAGCTTAATTTAGATGGCCAAGGTGTCATTGACGTATCAACCGGCGTTCCATTCTTCGATCACATGATGTCACAGCTTGGAAAACACTCTGGTTTTGATTTAACTGTGAAGACTAAAGGGGATATCGACGTAGATTCCCACCACAGTGTTGAAGATACGTCTCTTGCATTTGGTCAAGCTCTGCGCGAAGCGCTAGGGGACAAGGCCGGTATCCGCCGTTTTGGAGATTCCATGGTCCCACTCGATGAGGTTCTCGTACAAGCAGCAGTGGATTTATCTGGTCGACCTTATCTCGTGCATCGTCAACCTGAAATTGTTGAGCTGATTGGAACTTTTGATACAACTCTCGGTAAACATATTTGGGAGTCAATTGTTGCCGAAGCTCACATCGCTCTGCACATTCGTGTTCTTGAAGGTCGCAATGCTCACCATGTTTTTGAGGCTCAGTTCAAAGCTGTAGCGCGCGCCCTCCGTGATGCCGTTTCACTAGATGGACGCGTTTCGGGGATTCCATCGACTAAGGGCGTTCTTTGATAGCAATTCTCGATTATGGCTCTGGAAATTTGCGATCGGCCGAACGCGCCTTTGCAACCAGTGGCGTAGAAGTAGTAGTTACATCTGATGCGCGTATTGCTAGTGAGGCAGATGGACTCGTAGTTCCAGGAGTAGGTGCCTTTGCTTCATGCATGCAGGGCCTGCGTTCAATAAATGGAGAAGAGATCATAAGAAAACGCTTGCTTACCGAGCGTCCAACTCTCGGAATCTGTATAGGCATGCAGATTCTCTTTGCCTTTGGTGATGAACATTCACATGGAGCGCCGCACGCAGGAGTTGGAATATGGTCGGGAACAGTGAGCTCTATAGCAGCTCCGATTCTTCCGCATATGGGTTGGAACACAGTAGAAGCCTCGGCCGGCTCGCGACTTTTCAGTGGCATCGAAAATGAGGCTTTTTACTTCGTGCACTCGTATGCCGCTAAAGAATCAAGTGCAGCGATTCAAACATGGACCACGTATGGCGAGAGATTTCTTTCTGCCGTTGAAGATGGCTACGTAAGTGCAACACAGTTTCACCCTGAAAAATCTGGCGATGCTGGTCTGGCGCTCATTAAGAATTGGAGCAGATCTCTGTGAAGTATTTAGAGTTATTGCCTGCAGTCGATGTAAAAGATGGACGCGCAGTTCGTTTAGTACAGGGCGAGCTTTCGCGTGAGAGCATTTACGGTGAACCACTCGAAGTCGCTCTTGAATTTCAGAGCGCTGGAGCAGAATGGATTCACTTAGTTGATTTAGATGCAGCCTTTGGTCGAGGCGATAACGCCCAACTGTTGGCTCAGGTTGTGGGTGCCCTAGATATTAAGGTCGAACTTTCAGGCGGAATTCGAGACGATGAATCGCTCAAGCGTGCCATTGCAACGGGATGTACGCGGATTAACTTAGGCACGGCAGCTTTAGAAAATCCCGAATGGACTTCGCGCGTTATAGCCGAGTACGGAGATTTAATCGCAGTTGGTTTAGATGTGCGAGGACAGGTTTTGGCTGCACGTGGTTGGACGAGCGAAGGTGGAGATCTCTTTGAAACACTTGCACGTCTTGATCGCGATGGTTGTGCGCGATATGTAGTTACTGATGTCACTAAAGATGGAACCTTAACCGGACCAAACATCGAGCTTTTAAAATCTGTCTGTGCTGCGACCTCCAAGCCAGTTGTTGCAAGTGGCGGAATATCTAACCTCACTGACATCGCAGATTTAGCGGCGCTGACTTCAATGGGCATTGAAGGTGCAATCGTTGGCAAAGCTCTCTATGCCGGTGCATTCACTTTGCAAGAGGCGTTAAAGGTTGCATCGACATGACACTTTCGGTCCGAATAATTCCATGTCTAGATGTAACCGATGGTCGCGTTGTTAAAGGTGTAAATTTCACCAACCTTGTAGATGCCGGTGATCCTGTTGAGATGGCAAGGCTGTATGGCACAGAGGGCGCAGATGAACTCACATTCCTGGATATTTCGGCAAGCAGTTCAGGGCGTGAAACAACGTTAGATATTGTCAGGCGCACCGCTGAACAGGTTTTCATTCCGCTGACAGTTGGAGGAGGCATTCGAAGCGTTGATGATGTCGACCGGCTTTTGCGCGCAGGAGCGGACAAAATTTCAATTAATACCGCGGCGATCGCTCGGCCAGAGCTCATCGCCGAAATTGCAGATCGTTTCGGTTCACAAGTCTTAGTTCTATCAGTTGATGCGCGTCGAGCTCGTACCGATTCGGGCTTTGAAGTCACGACACATGGAGGTCGTGAAGGTACGCAAATCGATGCTCTTGGCTGGGTGGAGCGGGCCTGTGCTCTTGGAGTTGGCGAGATTCTCTTGAACTCAATGGATGCCGATGGCACTCGTGCCGGGTATGACATCGGAATGATTACTGCGGTTCGAGCTGTATCGAAGGTTCCCTTAATCGCCAGCGGGGGAGCGGGCACTCTTGAGGATTTTGCAGCGGCCTTAGATGCAGGTGCCGATGCCCTCCTTGCCGCGAGCGTTTTCCACTTTGGAATCCATCGCATAAAAGATGTGAAGTCATATCTAAAGGCACACAATTATCCAGTGCGCGCCGTTGCACTCAACTAAGGCAGAATTACCCTATGGCCAATCTTGATCCCGCGATTGAATCACTACTCAAGGATCCAGGCGCCCTTATCCCTGCCATCGTTCAAGATTTCACAAGCCAGAAGGTTTTAATGCTCGCCTATATGAGCGCTGAATCATTGGCGATGACTATCGAAAGTGGCAAGGCAACATATTGGAGTCGAAGTCGAAATGAACTCTGGGTTAAAGGTGCGACCTCGGGTCATTTTCAAGAGATCCACACAATTTCACTCGACTGCGACGGAGATGCACTTTTGCTCACCGTTACCCAAATAGGCGCGGCCTGCCACACCGGAAATGCAACATGTTTTCACAAGCCACTTAATCTAGGCAGATAATGAATCTTGAAGAGTTTCGCGCCTTTGCGAAAATCTCAAATGTCATTCCCGTCTCGCGGCGGTTATTAGCCGATGGAGAAACGCCCATAGGGGTTTATCGCAAGTTGGCAAAGAATGCACCAAATACTTTTCTTCTCGAATCTGCCGAACATGGTGGCGCTTGGTCTCGTTACTCTTTCATCGGAGTGCGAAGTGAGACCACCTTGAGCGAGTCAGGTGGATTGGCGTATTGGCAGGGTACGCCTCCTGCTGGTGCACCATCAGGAATCGACCCGCTGGAGGCGCTGCGTTTATCTGTAGCGCATTTGAAATCTCCAAAGATCGCTGGTTTGCCACCACTCACCGGTGGGTTAGTTGGTTTTATGGGCTATGACGTTATTCGAAGAATTGAAAGGCTTCCCGAGCTTTCAGTTAAAGATCTACCACTTCCCGAACTTAGCTTCATGTTGACTAGCGATTTAGCGGTACTCGATCACAGCGATGGAACCATCACCTTGATTGCAAATGCAATTAATTGGGATGGCAGCGATGATCGCATCGATGAGGCTTTTGCTAGGTGCAACGAACGTTTGGATCGTATGCAGGAAGATCTGGCTTCTTCTCTTCCAGGAGAGATTGCAATAATTGATAGCCATGTCGAGCCAGTTTTTAACTCTTCTTTAACTCCCGCCGATTTCAAGGCCAAAGTCTTGCTGGCAAAAGAAGAGATCATTGCCGGGGAGGCGTTCCAAATCGTACTATCCCAGCGTTTTTCACTTAAGTGCGAAGCAGATGCCCTAGATGTCTATCGAATGCTTCGTTTAAATAATCCAAGTCCTTACATGTATCTCTTTCGCTTTGCCCACGACATCAATGTCGTGGGCTCTAGTCCAGAGGCACTTATAAAGATTCACGGTCGCGATGCAATGATTCATCCCATCGCGGGCACTCGTAAACGTTCACCATCGCCCGAAGAGGATCATCGCTTAGGTGAAGAGTTATTAGCCGATCCCAAAGAGCGGGCAGAGCATTTAATGTTGGTTGATTTAGGCAGAAATGATTTAGGTCGAGTTTGTACTCCAGGAAGCGTGGAGGTAATAGATTTTATGCACATCGAGCGTTACTCACACGTGATGCACATAGTCTCTACGGTTACCGGAGTTCTAGAATCAGATTCATCGGCCGTCGATGCTCTATTTTCGGTATTCCCCGCGGGCACTTTATCTGGTGCTCCAAAGCCACGTGCGATGGAGATTATTGAAAGCCTAGAACCCACACGTCGCGGTCTATATGGGGGAATTGTTGGCTACATTGATTTCACCGGAAATATAGATACATGTATCGCAATTCGAACAGCGCTTATCCATAAAGGAACCGCCTATGTTCAAGCCGGTGCTGGAGTTGTCGCCGACTCTGATCCAGAATCTGAAAACCAAGAGTGCTACAACAAAGCCGCGGCTGTTTTGAAGGCCATTGATTCGGCAAATAGATTGCGCAAGCCGTAGATGAAGAGCTACGTAGCGGTGGGAATCAGTGCAATCATCATGTTCGCAATCGTCATCCTCGCTGGAAGAAAAGTGAAGCTTTCCTCCCGTTATGAACGTTCGCCTAAAACTCTGAACTCATGGAGCGCATTAGATAAGGGAATTGATCCTAGTGATGAGAAGTTTGTATGAGTGTTCTCGATTCCATCATAGAAGGAGTTCGCGAGGAGTTAGCTCTGCGACGAAAATCGATGGCGCAGATTTTGGAAGCTATGGACCAGGCTGCACCCGTGAGAGATCCTCTTCCAGCTCTTTTGGCTAGCCAGATGTCGGTTATTGCTGAGGTAAAACGAGCATCTCCCAGCAAGGGCGCACTTGCATCGATCAAGGATCCAGCAGCGCTTGCAGAACAGTACGAAGTCGCGGGTGCTGCAGTCATTAGCGTTCTTACTGAGCGCCGTAGATTTGGTGGCTCACTTGATGATTTAGATTCCATTCGTGCTCGAGTAAATACTTCGATATTGCGCAAGGATTTCATTGTCGATGAGTACCAGATACTTGAGTCACGGGCACATGGAGCCGA
>JBILUX010000185.1:0-2501 GCA_044370765.1 Candidatus Planktophila sp.
GCAAAGCGTTTAGTTTATGCCGCCGTCGTCGATGCGAATAAGATGAGCTCGTGAGCAAATCCTTTTATCTAACGACGCCGATTTATTACGTCAATGATGCGCCCCATATTGGGCATGCTTATACAACCGTAGCCGGTGATGTTTTAACTCGTTGGCATCGTCAAAAAGGTGAAGCTGTCTGGTTTCTAACTGGAACTGATGAGCATGGTCAAAAGGTCATGCGAACTGCCGAAGAAAACAATACGTCACCGCAAGCTTGGGTCGATCGCCTAGTACAAGATGCTTGGAAGCCTAACTGGGCTAGCTTAAATATCGCTAACGATGATTTTATTCGAACTACAGAAGAGCGCCACACAGTTCGTGTGCAGAGATTCCTGCAATCATTAAAAGACTCAGGTCATATTTATGCCGGCAAGTATGAAGGCCCTTACTGTGTAGGTTGCGAGGAGTTCAAGCTGCCTGGAGATCTCATCGAAATCGATGGAAAGAAATGCTGCCCAACTCATGGAAAACCTATTGAACTTGTTAATGAGAACAACTGGTTCTTTAAACTCTCAGCATTTACCGAGAAGCTCTTAGATCACTATCGCAATGACCCAGATGCTTGCCAACCAGAAAGCGCTCGCAACGAAGTGGTTTCATTCTTAGAAGGTGGCGTTTCCGATTTATCTATCTCGCGCTCAACATTTGATTGGGGCATCCCAGTGCCTTGGGACACCGATCAAGTTGTCTACGTCTGGTTCGATGCCCTTTTAAATTATGCGACGGCAGTTGGACTTACAGATGATGCTGAGAGTGAAGGCGGTAAGAAGTTTGCCCGTACATGGCCCGCCGATGTTCACTTGGTCGGGAAAGATATTTTGCGCTTTCATGCCGTGATCTGGCCGGCGATGTTAATGGCAGCTGGGTTAGAAGTTCCAAAGAAAGTATTTGCACACGGGTGGTT
This sequence comes from Candidatus Planktophila sp., assembly GCA_044370765.1. Lineage (GTDB taxonomy): Bacteria > Actinomycetota > Actinomycetes > Nanopelagicales > Nanopelagicaceae > Planktophila. Next base: position 947 of record JBILUX010000185.1, read on the forward strand.
ACTTGTGGGCGGCGAAAAGATGAGTAAGAGCAAGTTAACTGGAATTGCTCCAAAACAGATTACTGATCACTTCGGCATTGATGCATTTCGCTATTACTTCTTGCGTGCAATTCCATTTGGGAGCGATGGCTCATTTTCATGGGAAGACATGTCGGCTCGCTACACATCAGAGCTTGCCAATGATTTTGGCAATTTAGCATCACGCTCTGCGGCAATGATTGAAAAATACTGCGGTGGATTGCTCCCTGCTCTAAGTCATGATGCTGAATTAGAAGAGGCGCTGAGAAACGCGGTCACAAAGGCAGATTCTGCAATGTGCGAACTAGATTTCCAGGGTGGAATCCTTGCAATTATGGAGTTCTGTAAGAAAGTTAATGGATATGTCACCGAGAAAGAGCCTTGGATCCTGGCTAAAGATCCAGCCAACCAGGGCTTACTTGAAGGAATTTTGTACAACACTGCCGAATCACTTCGCGCGCTCGCCGTCTTGCTGCACCCAGTGATGCCGGCAACGTGTGAAATTTTGTGGCAGAGCTTAGGCGCACAAGCAACGTTGGGTGATTTGTCTGCACAAAAGATTAGCGATGTCGCAACGTGGGGTCAGCTTCCAGCAGGTGCAATCATCACGAAGACTCCGGTCTTGTTTCCCCGTTTAGAAACGAACGCTTAAGAAATATGGCTGATCGCCACAACCGCGATATCGATCGCCCAAGGGCGCCGTTACCAGAGCCTCTACCTGTTGCAACAGTTGATTCACATGCTCACATGGAGATCATTACAGATACCGCCCCAGATTCGAAAGAGGTGGGAGATGTCATTGCCGAGGCGAAATCAGTTAATGTTGATCGCATCGTGCAAGTTGGCTACTCAGCCGAACAGTCAAAGTGGTGTGTAGCTGCTGCAGAAAAATGGAATTCCTCAGTGCTTGCAGCCGTTGCACTTCACCCTAATGAAGCGCCTGTAGTTGCCGATGTTGAGGCCGACTGGGCGATCATCGCCAAGCTTGCCGAGCATCCACGTGTGCGAGCTATTGGGGAGACCGGTTTAGATTATTTCCGCACTCCACCCGAACTACGCGGACTCCAACAAGAGTCATTTAAATGGCACATTGAGTTAGCTAAAAAAACTAATAAAGCACTTGTCATTCACGATCGTGATTCTCATGATGATGTCTTATCCGTACTGCTCGAAGTAGGAGCCCCGCAGAAGGTTATCTTTCACTGCTTTTCTGGAGATGTTGCTATGGCTAGAACCTGTATCGAGCGTGGATACGTACTTTCTTTCGCTGGAACATTAACTTTTAAGAATGCACCTGCACTTCGCGAGGCAGTAAAACTTGTTCCGATTGATCAGTTGCTAGTCGAAACCGATTCACCCTTTTTAGCGCCAATGCCTCACCGTGGTGCTGGCAATACTCCCGCACAGATTGCAACTATCGTGCGTGCAATGGCTATCGAGCGTGAGAGCGACTTAGGCGAACTTGCCTTTGCACTGGGCAATAATGCCGAACGTCTTTTCGGAAGTTTTGCCCCATGAGCCTGCTTGGTGCAGCACA
>JBILUX010000081.1:0-5579 GCA_044370765.1 Candidatus Planktophila sp.
TTCGTGAATTAGCGGCCTCCCTAGATTTGAAACCTTCAAAATCCCTTGGACAAAATTTTGTCATTGACTCAAATGTTTGTACCAAGATTGTTCGCGTAGCTGGAGTTACTAAGGATGACATCGCACTAGAGATTGGCCCAGGTTTAGGCTCTTTGACTTTAGCTCTCTTGCAATCGGCAGCTTCCGTCGTTGCCATTGAGATTGATCATCGACTTGCAGCACAGCTACCAATTACAGTGGCCGAACATTCCCCCACACCAGAAAATTTAACTGTGATTAATGGCGACGCTCTGACTGTAAAAGAGCTACCCGTTTCCCCGACGGTTTTAGTAGCAAACTTGCCCTACAACGTTTCAGTCCCAGTTTTGTTGAATCTGCTCGAGCGATTTCCAACTCTTCGAAGCGGTGTTGTTATGGTGCAGGCCGAGGTCGCCGATCGATTATCTGGACGGCCCGGCACAAAAGAGTATGGAATCCCTTCGGTAAAGGCGGCTTGGTGGGCCGAAGTCAAAGGCGCAGGTTCAATTTCTCGCTCAGTGTTTTGGCCCGCTCCTAATGTTGATTCAAAGCTTGTCTCATTCACTCGCCGCGCGACGCCAGGAAGTGAAGAGTTACGTAAAAAAACCTTCACCATTATTGATGCCGCCTTTGCCCAGCGCCGCAAGATGTTGCGATCGGCACTTTCCTCTCTTTATGGCTCATCATCGGCGGCCGAAGAGATTTTGATTCGCGCAGGAATTGATCCAACGCTTCGTGGAGAGTCGTTGGAAATCTCAAGTTTTTGCGCAATCGCATTATCTGAACCTGACAATCTCTAACGAAGGCAATAGGGTCAATTCATGCCAGTTAAGAGTGTCACCGTACGCGTGCCGGCCAAGGTCAATCTGCAGCTTTCTGTAGGCCCACGCGAGAGCGATGGCTTTCATAACCTCGTGACTGTTTTTCAAGCCATATCGATCTATGACGATATCACCGTAGCTTTTGCACCAGCCAAAAGCGGCGTGAGCATTTCGATCTCGGGCGATCAACGACATGGCGTTCCAGCTGATGAAAGCAATTTAGCGATGAAAGCTATTGCTTTAATGGCCAAAGAGTACGACTTAGAAATCGATGCCCATCTGGAGATTAAGAAATCAATCCCAGTTGCAGGTGGCATGGCAGGCGGAAGCGCAGATGCTGCTGCGGCAATTGTTGCGATCGATTATTTGTACTCACTTGGAATGAGCCGCGAAGAGATGTCAGAAGTGGCCGCGCAGTTGGGAAGCGATGTTCCATTTATGTTAAGTGGTGGAACTGCAATTGGTACAGGACATGGTGATCAATTAACTGCAGCTCTTTCGCGAGGTACATACCACTGGGTATTGGCGCTATCGAGTGTTGGTTTATCTACGCCGGCTGTATATGGTGAATGCGATCGCCTTCGTTCTGAGTTAGAAATTGCAGAGCCTGCAACGAACGAGCAGTTAATGCAGGCGCTACTTGCCGCAGATCCAAAGGCAGTGGGTGCGCATCTGGTAAATGATTTACAAGCCGCGGCATGTTCGCTGCGTCCGGCGCTTCGATTAGTTCTAGATGTTGGTCAAGAGTATGGAGCCCTCGGCGCACTAGTTTCAGGATCTGGACCCACCGTTGCATTTTTGGTTTCCGATGAAGAGGCCGGCCTTGATTTAGCTGTGGCATTAACGGCAAGTGGTGTCGTCGGAAGCGTCGCCCGTGCCTATGGACCAGTTGCTGGGGCAAAAGTTCTCACATAATTGCATGGCTCAGTGGTCATGAGCACCACCCTTTATGAGGGAGAATACGGGTTCCGCCATTGTGTAGTGGCTAGCACATGGGCCTTTGAAGCCCAGGGTCCAGGATCGATACCTGGTGGCGGAGCCATAAGGGGCAGCGACAAGTATTAACCAAGGCCACCGATAGACTTGCACCGTGGCCGTAGAAACCGTGATTGTTCTAGCAGCAGGTGACGGAACACGGATGAAATCAGGTCAAGCAAAAGTTCTCCATAGCGTTGCAGGACGTTCACTACTTGGACATGTACTTGCAGCAGTTGATCACCTAGAGCCCGCACAAATCCGCGTTGTTGTCGGCGCCAATCGCATTAGCGTTGAGACGCACGTTGCTCAGATTTCACCGACGGCAACTATCATCTTTCAAGAAAAGCGCGGGGGCACTGGGCATGCCACGCAGTTAGCGCTCGCAGGCACCGCTCCAGCAGGTACCACCTTAGTTTTAGCCGGAGATACTCCAATGCTGACCGGTCAATCACTTGCAGCATTTCTTGATGCGCATCAAGCCGGTGATTTTGCCGCCTCAGTTTTAACTGCAGAGCATCCAGAGCCAACTGGTTATGGGCGAATTATTCGCGACGATAGTGGTCAGCTTTTGCGAATCGTAGAAGAGCGCGATGCAACAGAGGATGAAAGATTTATTTTTGAGATTAACTCAGGTGTTTACGCCTTCGATAGCGCCAAACTCGCAAGTGCTATCGGCAAGATTACTGATTCAAACTCACAGGGAGAGCTCTACTTAACAGATGTTATTGGAATCCTAAAGAAAGCCGACGAATCTATAGCAGCGATTCTGCTTGAAGATTTTACCGAGATTTTAGGTGTCAATGATCGCGTTCAATTAGCTGAAAGTGCTGCACTTTTGCGCGATCGCATCAATGATCAATGGATGCGCGAAGGTGTAACGATTATTGATCCAACGACAACGTGGATAGATGCAACGGCCAAGCTCTCACCTGATGTCACTGTCCATCCAGGAAGTGCGATTTTGGGTTTAACAACGGTTGCAACCGGCGCCGTTATTGGGCCGCGGACAACCCTTACGGATTGTGTTGTCAAAGAGGGAGCAGCGATTCTTGAATCCATCGCCACTGATTCGGTGATTGGCGAGGCGGCAATCGTTGGGCCATATACATATTTACGAAGTGGAACCGTCTTAGGAGATAGCGCGAAGGCAGGAGCCTTCGTTGAGATGAAGAACTCAACACTCGGCATTGGCTCGAAGGTTCCACATCTTTCTTATGTGGGGGATGCAACTATCGGCGAAGGAAGCAATATCGGCGCTGCGACAATTTTTGTGAACTACGACGGTGTCGAAAAGCATCACACAACGGTCGGAGATCATGTACGTATTGGCAGTGACACGATGCTCGTGGCCCCTGTTTCTATTGGTGACGGGGCATATACCGCTGCAGGTTCTGTAATAACAGAAGATGTTCCGGCAGGTGCAATTGGTGTTGGCAGAGCAAAGCAGAGAAATGTATTAGGTTGGGTCATGCGCAAGCGTGCAGGCTCAATGTCAGCGTTGGCAGCCGAAGCTAAAGAGAAGAAAGGCTAATAAATGAGCGAAATCCGTTTATCGTCCGAAAAGAAATTACGTCTTTTTGCAGGCCGCGGATTTCCAGAGTTAGCCGATCAGGTTGCCGAAGAGCTCGGCATTCCATTAACACCAACATCAGCCTACGACTTCGCAAATGGTGAAATCTTTGTGCGATTCGAAGAATCAGTTCGCGGTTGCGATGCATTTGTTATTCAAAGCCATACAACTCCAGTTAATAAACAGATCATGGAACAACTCATCATGGTCGATGCACTTAAGCGTGCATCTGCAAAACGCATCACGGTTGTTGCGCCTTTTTATGGTTATGCCCGCCAAGATAAGAAGAGCCGCGGCCGCGAACCAATCACCGCTCGTTTAATGGCAGATCTCTTCAAAACCGCTGGTGCTGATCGACTGATGTGCGTTGACTTACATACTTCTCAGATTCAAGGATTCTTTGATGGCCCCGTAGATCATCTCTTTGCGCTACCAATGCTTGCAAACTATGTTGGCAGTAAAGTCGACCGCAGCCGTTTAACCATCGTTTCGCCGGATTCAGGTCGAGTACGAGTTGCCGAACGTTGGTCGGATTTACTGGGTGGCTGCCCAATTGCATTTATTCACAAAACCCGTGACCCGCGCATTCCAAATGAGGCAACCGTTGGTCGCGTCGTCGGTGACGTGCAGGGACAGACATGCGTAGTTATCGATGACATGATCGATACCGCTGGCACCATCACAAAGGCAGTTGATGCTTTATTTGAAGCTGGCGCAAAAGATGTCATCATTGCCGCAACTCACGCAGTTTTATCAGGCCCTGCAGTTGAACGATTACGTGATTGCAGAGCATCTGAAGTTGTTATTACAAATACTCTGCCTATATCTGAGGATCAAAAATTCGATGGACTTACTGTGCTATCAATCGCCCCACTCTTGGCACGGGCTATTCGCGAAGTCTTTGAGGATGGCTCAGTCACAAGCCTCTTTGACGGCCTTTCATAAGCGTAATTTGCACAATCTGTACCTCGCAGGCTAACCTTTGGGCTGTTCCGGCGAGGGTATGAATTTACTTCCGTAATCGACGGTGTGGGTTAGTTCTCCTGCTGGGACTTTGTGTAAACACCGAAGTTCTCAGAGAAAAATTATTTAAGGGGAAACAAAAATGGCAGAGATTACTATCACCGGCGTCGTTCGTACCGAATTCGGTAAAGGCGCTTCACGTCGCGCACGTCGCGATGGATTAGTTCCTGCCGTTATCTACGGTCACGGTGAGAAGCCACAGCACATCACACTTCCAGCACGCGAACTTGGTGTTGCTCTGAAGCAGTCAAACGTTTTGCTTGACATTGTTATTGATGGAAAGACCGAACTCACACTTCCAAAGGCGATTGTTCGCCACCCGCTTAAGCAAATTCTTGAGCACATTGACTTAGTACTTGTCCGTCGTGGAGAAAAAGTTGTTGTCGCTGTTCCTATTCATACAGTTGGCGAGCACGATCGCGATGGCGTACTTGAGCACGTTAACAACACCATCGACGTACGCGTTGAGGCAACTGCAATTCCTAGCTTCATTGAGCTCAATATCGCTGGTCTTGCAGCTGGTACTTCACTTTATGCAGGAGACGTCGTTCTTCCAGCAGGTGTAGAGCTTGAATCAGATGTGAAGATGATCGTTGTCCACCTATCTGAGCGCTCAACTGCAGTTGAAGAAGTAGCACCAGTTGCAGCTGCAGCAGATGCAACTGCGGCAGCACCTGCAGCCGATGCAGAGAAGAAGGACGCTTAACCCTTACCATTACCGTTATGACGTGGTTGGTAGTGGGGCTCGGTAATCCGGGCGATCAATACGCTGCCACCCGTCATAACGTAGGTCAGATGGTTATTGACGAGCTAATTCGTCGGCACAACATCAAATTAACCTCACATAAATCCCGTACTGAAATTGCAGCCTATAAATTGGGCACGGGGGAAAATACCCAATCAATAATTCTGGCCAAATCCAAGGGCTACATGAATGAAAGCGGCGGGCCGATAAAGGCACTTGCAAGTTTTTACTCAGTAGAGACAGAAAACATCATTGCATTACATGATGAGCTCGATATTGCATTTGCAACTATTCGAAGCAAAATGGGCGGCGGCGACAATGGCCATAATGGACTTAAATCAATGACTTCAGCCTTTGGAACTCCCGACTACTACCGAGTGCGTCTTGGAATAGGGAGACCTATGGGTCAACAAGACCCAGCAGA
>JBILUX010000078.1:0-5685 GCA_044370765.1 Candidatus Planktophila sp.
ACAACTGGAGGTGCCACAACAAGGGCAAAAAATATAACAAAGGCAATGACCGATGTGAAGATTATTGTTACGGCCATTGTTCTGGATAAGTTTCTCCTACGCAAAGCTTCAACGGCTGGATTCAGTCCCATTGCGAGAAATAATGCTATAAGAATGAGAACAAATATCTGACTTACACTTGCAAGCGCCCTCATGAGAACAATCGCCGAAAGTGCACCTAAAGTTGCGATGAAACCGAAGTAGTACGGGTGCGCTCTATTAATTGGAGCACCCATAACACCGAAATCTGCTGGAGGAGTTGGAGCCTTTGTTGCCCGCTTTGCGACCTTCTTTATCTGCGCTGAAATAGCCATGCTCATATTGTAAAGTGAGGCTTGGCATAGGCCCAACGTAGTTCACGTGATTGACACATTGATAGGCAAGAATAGGCACCATGACGCTGCGAATAACTGGGTTAGGCGAGGAGATCGCTGCAGTTACTGGCCTGCCCTGGCATTTGAGCTTGGAAGAGTGGCCCGAAGATCCCGCCCTTGCCGAAAAGCGAGGCATTTCTCGACACGTAGTCCGATTGGTCCGGGCGACGAAGGATCCAGATTCTCAGGTTTATGCCGTGAAAGAGACTGTGGAGGAGTTCGCCAATCGCGAGTACAAGATATTGCGGGAGTTAACTCAGATGAGTGCTCCATGCGTTGAGCAGATCGCGGTAGTTGAAGGTCGCACCGATAAGAATGGTGAAGAACTTCCGTGTGCCATAGTTACACGCTTTCTGCCCTACTCACTGCCATACCGTGTTCTACTATCGGGATCGGTCACCGCCCATGACATCACAACGATGGCCAATGCGCTTGCATTGTTAATGGTTCGACTGCACTTACTTGGCTTTTGGTGGGGAGACTGCTCCTTATCGAATACTTTGTTTAGACGCGATGCCGAAGGCTTTGCTGCATATCTTGTCGATGCCGAAACGGGAGAGTTTCAAAAAACACTCAGTGATGGCCAGCGCGAACATGATTTAGATATTGCAATGTTTAATGTTGCTGCAGAGTTGGAGGATCTTTCATTATCCGGAGTTTTGTATCCCGGAATGGATCCGGTGAGAGCAGCTGAAGCGGTTATACGACGCTATCGTCGTATTTGGGCGGCCCTGAAAGAGCGCCAGTTGCTCGATCCAAAAGATCGTCATGCAGTTGAGCGGGCAATGCGCGTATTGCACGATTTAGGTTTTGCTGTTGAAGAAGTATCCATCACCATCGATGGTGACACGCAGATGCTCTCCTTCCAGCCAAAGTTAGTCGCTGCTGGTTATCACACTGCTCGTCTGCGTGAGTTAATGGGATTAGAAACCGAAGAGCTGCAAGCAAAGCGTTTACTCGCATCATTTGATCGCTATCGCGCACGCGAAGAGAAATCAGGTGCATCGGTAACCGAGATGGCCAAGACATGGTTCCTTGAAGTTTTCGAACCAACAATCAATAGAGTTCCCGAATCGATGCGTGGGCGTGTTGAGCATGCTCAGATGTTCCATGAGATTCTTGAAAACCGCTGGTATTTGAGTGAGGCGCAGGGCGTTGACGTTGGTCTGGAGTATGCAACCGAGAATTACATCAATGAAATCCTCCCATATAGGCGGGATTCAGGTATTGAGGTCGTTGCCCAGTAAGATTTCCATGTGGGCAATCCTCCAAATTTTGCGCAAGCCGTAGATTTGAGTTCGCTCGGCAAACCTAAAGCAGCACCGAGTGCAACGATGCCAGGTTTAGAAGTTACGGCGGCAAACTTAACGGCCGAGTTTCTGCCTCTATCTAGCACTAAACCCGTCATAGTTATTGCTTGGTCGGCGCGATCCCCTGAATCAATCGAGATGGTTAACATTCTTGGAGCTTTAGAAAAGAGCTATCAAGGAAGTTGGGCACTTGCTCGTTTAGATGTCGAAGCCGAACCTCAAGTTGCGCAAGCTTTTCAAACTAAGAACGTTCCTTATGCAATCGCTCTCATCGGCGAACAGATGGTCCCACTCTTTGAGCAAAGCTACCCAGAAGCGCAAATTCGCCTTGTTCTAGACAAGGTGTTAACCCTTGCCTCCGAGCAAGGTGTCGGTGCGCCGCCCGTTGAAATCAGCGAACCCGAAGAAGACGAAGCCATGCTTGCACTCGAGGCTGGTGATTTTGTAACTGCGGAGGCAGCTTACAAAAAACTTCTCGCTCGTAGACCTGCCGATAGTTTTGCAAAGTTGGGACTTGCCCAAACACAGTTATTGATTCGTACTAGCGGTTTGGAACTTGGCGACATAATTGAAAGAGCAAGCAAAGCCCCTAGCGATGTCACGCTGCAGTTACAAGCGGCCGACATGGAAATTGCAAACGGTGGAGTAGAAGCAGCTTTTAACCGCTTGTTGCATGCGGTAACGCAGACATCAGGCGATGAGCGCACTAAGATCCGAGAGCATTTACTTACCCTTTTCACTCTGGTCGATCCAGCAGACCCAAGGCTTAAGACCGCACGTAGTGCACTCGCGAATGCTATTTATTGATGAAGACCATAGCTGCCAATAGGGAACTCAACTATTTAAAGGGTTTGTACTTCTTATTTGGTGTTTTGATTATGTCTTGGCTGCCTCGATTTCCTGAGATCAAGAGTAACTTAGGGCTTTCAAATGGCGCTTTTGGCACCATATCGAGTTTTACCGGAGTTGGTTCGGTGATTTCATTATTTACTGTCGGGCATCTTGTTCATAATTTCGGCGCTAGGTTAGTCTTGCGAATAGCAGTAGTTTCTATGGTAGGCAGTCTCATTCTCTTGACTAGCACGCACTCGCCATTGATATTTTTGATAAGCAATATTATTAATGGTGCTGCAATATCGGCCTTTCATGTTTCAATCACTGCCCAGGGATTCAATTTTCAGGATCGAAATAGACGGCATGTAGTGACTCAGTTGAGTGGGTTCTGGAGTAGCGGAGCGCTTATTACCGCTATCGTATCCGGACTTCTTGTTGATCGACTATCTTTGAGCCGACATATTAGTGGCCTCGCGGTTATTGTTTTAGTTCTGATGCTTTTAATGATTACGACCATCGGTGAAAATTTGATAAAGCCCAACACGAATATTGCGACAAGATATTTAATCTCTGATCTATTCAAGGGTTTTAAAATCGATAGAACCATTTCAGGTGTTTTGTTTTGCGCAGGATTTCTTGAATTAAGTGTAGGGGATTGGGCTTCGATTTTCCTTGAAGAGGATATTGGCATAAAGGGCGGGCTCAGTACCCTTCCGTACATTCTCTTTACTTTTGCCCAGATTGCTGGGCGAGTATCAGTGCACCGCCTATTTGGTAGGTTTTCAATACTGAACTTAGTCAGGATGGCCTCAATATTTTCTGGGACCTCCTTTATTGCGGGGATTCTTGCAATAAGCATTATTGGAGTAGAAAACAAGCCTCTCGCTTTGTGGGTATTGAGTTTCAGTTTCTTGATGGCCGGACTTGGATCATCTTTCCTTTTCCCGAGTGTCATGAATGCAGGGAATACTCGATCCGATTCACCATCTAGTGTTTTAGTTGCTCAGTTGAGCCTAATCAATAACTCTGCATCATTTGTTATGCGTTTGGTAGTCGCCTGGGTGGCGCAGGCATTTTCACTCTCAATTGCACTACTAATTCCAGCCCTTTTCGTTCTGGCGGTCCCGTTTTTTTCTAAAGCATTTAAACACGTTTAAACCAGACGGTAGCTAGCGGTGGGATTGAAATCGAAGCTATGAGATGACTGCCGTCGTTTAAGGTTATTTCAGGATTTTTTACGCCGCTACCTCCAAAGGCCAGATCATCGGTATTGAGGAGTTCGCGCCATGTACCAGTGGTCGGAAATGGAAGTAGATAGCGCTCGTGTGGCATAGGAGAAAAATTCGTGATGCAAATCAGCGGTGTACCCGCATCATCCCAGCGCGCAAAAGCTACAACATTTGCCGCTCCATCATTGCCTACGAGCCAAGTAAAACCCTCTGGGGAAGTGTCCTTCTGCCATAAGGCAGGAGTATCTACATAATGAGAGTTAAGAGCAGCAACGGTTTTTTGGACACCTTTGTGTTCGTCGAATTGAGTTAAATACCACTGCAAACCAGCGCTTTCACTCCACTCATCATTTTGAGCAAACTCACTTCCCATAAATAGAAGTTTCTTGCCGGGATGGGCCCACATGTAGCCATAAAGCGCTCGTAACGTGGCCAATTTTTGCCATCTATCACCCGGAAACTTATTTACTAATTGGCCTTTGCCATGAACAACCTCATCATGAGAGAGCGGTAACATGAAGTTTTCACTCCAGGCATAGAGAATTGAAAAAGTAATTTCATTATGGTGATAAATTCGGTGAATTGGATCATGCTGTAAATACTGCAAAGTGTCATGCATCCAACCCATGTTCCACTTAAAGCCAAAGCCAAGCCCGCCCGATGATGTCTCTCGAGTTACTCCAGACCAGGCGGTAGATTCTTCGGCAATCATCATGGTGCCTGGGTGAGTTTTATAGGCCGTTGATGTCGCCTCTTGTAGAAGTTGAACGGCCTCTAAATTCTCGCGGCCACCGTTTTTATTGGGAAGCCACTGACCTTCTTCACGCGAATAATCTAAATACAACATGGAGGCAACGGCATCTACGCGTAGCCCGTCGATGTGGAACTCAGTCAGCCAGTACAAGGCACTTGCGACAAGAAAGTTACGGACCTCATTTCTTCCGAAGTTAAAAATTAAAGTTCCCCAGTCGGGATGCTCACCTAGGCGTGGATCGGCATGTTCATAAAGCGCGGTTCCATCAAAGTTAGCCAAGGCCCACTCATCTTTTGGGAAATGGGCAGGAACCCAATCTAAAATTACTCCGATTCCTGCGGCGTGAAGGGCGTCAACTAAAAACTTAAACTCATCGGGGGATCCAAAGCGCGACGTTGGTGCGAAGAAGGAAGTGACTTGATAGCCCCATGATGGACCATATGGATGCTCGGTGACCGGCATGAATTCAACATGCGTAAAACCTTGGGCTTTTACATAGGCGACGAGTTCGCTTGCTAATTCGAGGTAGGTAAGGCCTAACTTCCATGAACCTAAGTGAACTTCATAGGTACTAATCGCTGCCCGCCACGGTTGAAAATCCTTACGCGCAGTAATCCAGCTCTCGTCCTTCCACAGATAGCTGGATTCTTCAATAATTGAGGCAGTTAATGGTGGAGTTTGGGTCGCCCGCGCTAATGGATCGGCGTGATCAACCCAGTTCCCATCGATGCCGCAAACGGCAAATTTATATTTACTTCCCGCCCCAACATCAGAGATAAAGATCTCCCAGATTCCATATGAGCCGATACGTAGCATCTGATTGGTGTTTCTATCCCAGAAGTTGTGATCGCCAATTAATGAGACCGCACGGGCGTTAGGAGCCCACACTGAAAATGTTGTACCAAGAAGGGCGCCGGTGTTGTCACGTCGAACATGGGCACCTAAGGCATTCCATAGCTGTTCATGACGACCTTGCGCGAATAAATGCAGATCGAGTTCACCAAGGGATGAATGGGGATTTAGAAAGCTCGACATTTATGAAATCTTCACCTTGCAAATATGAGCAACCCTACCTACGGGACGAGTTGGATCTAGAGATACGTAAGTATCTGGTGCCCAGTGGAAACTCGATCCATCGAGTAGAT
>JBILUX010000062.1:0-6605 GCA_044370765.1 Candidatus Planktophila sp.
ACTTCAAAATCGAAGGTGATCTTCGTCGTGAAATTTCTGGCGACATCCGTCGCAAAGTTGAAATCCAGAGCTACCAGGGAATTCGTCACCGCAAGGGACTTCCTGTTCGTGGTCAGCGCACACATACAAATGCGCGTACACGTAAGGGTCCTCGTAAGGCAATTGCAGGTAAGAAGAAGGTGACTAAGTAATGGCCGCTCCTAAGTCAAAGACTGCCGCAACAAAGGGCAAAGTAAAGACTCGTAAAAAAGAGAAGAAGAACATCGCTGTTGGTAAGGCTTTTATTAAGAGCACTTTCAACAACACAATCATCTCTATCACTGATCCTTCGGGCGCTGTAATTTCTTGGTCATCATCTGGCCAAGTTGGTTTCAAAGGCTCACGTAAGTCGACTCCATTCGCAGCCCAGCTTGCAGCAGAAGCCGCAGCTCGTCGCGCACAGGAGCACGGCTTAAAGAAAGTAGATGTTTTCGTTAAGGGCCCAGGCTCTGGACGTGAAACTGCAATCCGTTCATTGCAAGCAGCTGGTTTGGAAGTTGGTGCCATCTCTGATGTAACACCTGCTCCACACAATGGTTGCCGTCCATGCAAGCCTCGTCGAGTTTAAGGAAGGAAGAGAATAAATGGCTCGTTATACCGGAGCAGACTGCAAGCGTTGCCGTCGCGAAAAAGTAAAGCTCTTCCTTAAGGGCACCAAGTGCGATGGACCTAAGTGTCCAATCGAATCACGTCCATATCCACCTGGCCAGCATGGCCGTGGACGTTCAAAAGAGTCTGAGTACCTATTGCAGATGCGTGAGAAGCAGAAGTGCGCACGTATCTACGGTGTTCTAGAGAAGCAGTTCCGTGGTTACTACGAAGAGGCAAACCGCAAGCAGGGCAAGACTGGTGAAAACCTACTTGTCATTCTTGAGACACGTCTTGACAACGTTGTATTCCGCGCCGGCTTTGCAAAGAGCCGCGACATGGCACGCCAGTTGGTGCGCCACGGTCACTTCCTTGTAAATGGCAAGAAGGTAAACATTCCTTCATTCCGTGTGACTCCTATGGACATCATCGATGTTCTTCCAAAGTCACTCGATCTCACACCATTTATCGTGGCAAGTGCTGAACTAGGCGAGAAGGCAGTACCGGCTTGGATGGAGATCGTTGGTTCGCAGATGCGCATCATCGTTCACGGCATTCCAGCACGTGCAGTCATCGATACCCAAGTTCAAGAGCAGCTAATCGTTGAGCTTTACTCTAAGTAATTTTTTGTAAAAGCCCTCCCGGGCATGCAGGCAGTAGTAAAAATGTGGAGATCAAATAGTGGATTTCCCCGAAATGAAGAGGAGCACCAGTGCTAATTGCACAACGTCCCACCCTCAGTGAAGAAGTAGTTTCTGAGTCCCGTTCACGGTTCATCATTGAACCGCTGGAGCCAGGCTTTGGTTACACACTAGGCAACAGCATGCGTCGTACATTGCTTTCATCTATTCCAGGTGCAGCAGTTACAAGCATTCGCGTAGCCGGTGCACTCCATGAGTTCACAACTCTTGAAGGCGTCAAGGAAGATCTCACCGATATCGTTTTGAACATCAAGAACTTGGTGCTCTCATCCGATAATGATGAGCCAAGCGTCGTCTACATCCGCAAGTCAGGTGCCGGCCCAGTTACTGGTGCCGATATCGCTGTTCCAACTGGCGTTGAAGTACATAATCCAGAGCTTCACTTAGCAACACTTAACGGCAAGGGATCTCTTGAGATCGAACTTACCGTTGAGCGTGGCCGTGGTTATGTCACCGCAGTTCAGAACAAGCAGGCAGGTGCAGAGATCGGTCGCATTCCAGTTGACTCAATCTATTCACCAGTTTTAAAGGTTACATACAAGGTTGAGGCCACACGCGTTGAACAGCGCACTGACTTTGATCGCCTTGTTGTAGATGTCGAGACCAAGTCATCAATGAAGCCACGCGATGCCGTTGCATCAGCTGGGCGCACATTAGTTGAGCTCTTCGGTCTTGCACGCGAACTAAATATGAGCGCTGAAGGTATCGAGATGGGACCATCTGTTATGGATGCAGCACTCGCCGCCGATATGGCCCTTCCAATTGAAGATCTTGATCTGACAGTTCGTTCATACAACTGCTTGAAGCGCGAAGGCATTCATACAGTTGGAGAGCTAGTTAACCGTTCAGAGGCTGACTTGCTAGATATCCGTAACTTTGGATCAAAATCAATCGATGAGGTAAAAGCCAAGCTTGTCTCAATGGGGATGAACTTGAAAGATAGCCCAGTCGGATTCGATCCAACTCAGCACCAAAATTACAACGCAGCGCTAGACGATGAGTTCGTCGAAGCAGAGCAGGCCTAGGAGATAAGCACATGCCAAAACCAAGTAAAGGTCCTCGTCTGGGCTCAGGCCCATCACACGAACGGCTACTCCTACGCACTCTTGCAGAGCAGTTGTTCGAGCATGGCAAGATCACAACAACCGAGGCAAAGGCTAAGCGCCTGCGTCCATTAGCGGAGAAGTTAATTACTTTCGCTAAGAAGGGTGATCTTCCAGCCCGTCGCCAAGTTATGGCTCAGATTTCAAACAAGGGCGTAGTTCATACACTCTTCACTGTTATCGGACCACGCTTTGCAACACGTAATGGTGGATACACACGCATTACAAAGATTGGGCCACGCAAGGGCGATAACGCTCCAATGGCTGTAATCGAAGTTTTAACTGAGAAAGATAACTAAGCCTTAACACCTTAGAAAACTATTCTTATGTCGGAGCCCACTCTCTACCCAGAGAGTGGGTTTCTTCGTTTACGGGTCGATTTAGCCTATGACGGAACGAATTATTCAGGGTGGGCTAAACAGCCCGATCAACGAACAATTCAAGAAGAGATTGAAAAAGCGCTCTCGACGATAACCCAAACTCCGATTGAAACCATCGTTGCCGGGCGCACCGATGCAGGGGTACATGCAACTGGGCAGGTATTTCACTTTGATGTGCCAGAGGCTTGTGAGTTTGGGGATTTAGCCTTTAAATTGAACTGCATGCTTGATCAAGATATTCGAATTCTTAAAGTAACAACCATGACTACCGGCTTTCATGCCAGATTTTCTGCAACCAGAAGAAACTACACGTACAAAATCTTAGATGCTAACCAGATTGTGACCCCATTGCGTCGCCTGGATGTTGCGCCTTGGTATCGCGAATTAGATATCGATGCACTTAATAAGGCAAGTGCGCTTCTCTTGGGAACTCATGACTTTGCCGCCTTCTGCAGGTTTCGAGAGGGAGCTACTACGGTACGAACCCTGATGCATTTTGGATGGGTTCGCGATGCGGAAGGTTACTTAACTGCTGAAATTTCAGCCGATGCATTTTGTTATTCCATGGTGCGCAACTTAGTTGGCGCAGTTGTCTGTGTTGCCGAAGGCCGCAATAGCTATGAGTGGCTTACTGCGATGCTAGCTAATAAGGAGCGCGTTCCTGACTCTTTAGTCTTTGTCGCCAAAGGTTTAACGCTTCGCAATGTTGAATACATTGCAGAAGTGGTTAACGGGTAATGGGACACATCGATGTCAGCGGCGTGGATTATGCACTGTCAGATGGTCGGGTGCTCTTAAACAACGTCAGTTTCCGTGTGGGCGATGGAGCAAAGGTTGCACTCATTGGTGCAAATGGTTCAGGTAAAACAACTCTATTTCGGATGATTAGTGGGGATCTACAACCAGATTCTGGGCAGGTCTCTATTTCGGGTGGCCTGGGTGTAATGCGCCAGTTCATTGGTTCGGTCCGCGATCACACGACGGTTCATCAAATGCTCTTATCTGTTGCTCCAAAGAGAATTCGCGACGCAGCAGAAAATGTCGAGAAAACTGAAATCGCAATGCATGAAAAAGATACTGAAAAAGCTCAGATTGCCTATGCCCAGGCAATTATCGAATGGGGTGATGTCGGAGGCTATGAATATGAAGTGATCTGGGATGTATGTTGCACAGCTGCCTTGAATAAATCATTCGATGAAGTGGCCAAGCGTGAAGTTAATACGTTGTCTGGGGGAGAGCAAAAGAAGTTAGTGCTCACGGCGCTCCTTGAAGGCCCCGATGAGACACTACTTCTTGATGAGCCCGATAACTACTTAGATGTTCCATCCAAGCGTTGGTTAGAAGAGGTAATTAAATCAACTAAGAAAACCGTGTTCTTCATTAGTCACGATCGCGAGCTACTTGAAAATACCGCCAATCGAATTGTTACTCTTGAACAGGGCTCAACTGGTAACACAACATGGGTTCATGGAGGAAAGTTTTCGACATGGCACGAAGCACGCAAAGCTAGAAATGCCCGCTTTGCAGAAGTGCTCCTGCGATGGGAGCAGGAGCATCAACGGCTCAAGGATTTAGTTCGCACTCTTCAAGTCCAAGCAGCTATTAGCCCGGATATGGCAAGTAAGTATCATGCAATGCAGACACGACTTCGAAAGTTTCAAGAGGTAGGACCGCCACAAGCACCACCGATCGAGCAAGATGTACGCGTTGGCCTGCGCGGTGGGCGTACAGGTTTGCGCGCGTTAACCTTTGAAAATCTAACTCTTGAGGGCTTAACTCAACCATTTAACTTCGAAGTATTCTTTGGCGATCGAATCGCAGTTCTGGGTAAAAATGGCACTGGAAAATCTCACTTCCTACGTTTAATTTCTGGCGATTCCACCGTCAAATACTCTGGCAATTTTAAAATCGGTGCGCGTGTTGAGATAGGTTACTTCGCCCAAACACATTCACATCCAGAGTTCGAATCCCAGAGTTTGCTAGAAATTCTTTGGCAGATGTACTCACTGCAGTTAGGTCCGGCAAAGAGCGCTCTGCGCAAATATGAGATAGATCAACAGGCCGAGCAACGCTTTGCATCCCTCTCCGGAGGTCAGCAGGCACGTTTTCAAGTTCTCTTACTCGAGCTCTCGGGCTCAACGTTGCTGCTGCTCGATGAGCCGACCGACAACTTAGATCTTGCTAGTGCTGAAAGCTTAGAGACGGCCCTTGATCGTTATGAAGGAACGGTAATAACCGTGACCCATGATCGCTGGTTCACTCGTGGCTTTACTCGCTTCTTGGTCTTTGGCAAAGATGGCCAGGTCTTTGAGAGCCCTGAGCCTGTTTTTGAGCACTAACTTACTTATTGCGGATTAGCTCTTTACATCCTGCTGGACGGTGTGTATTTTCAATTTACTATGAAATATTTTGATATCAGCGGCCCCGTCAGACCAGGGATTTGGCATTACGGTGCCCCATATTTTCCTTTTAAAATTGATTCTTTAGGTACGCCAGATTGGATGGATTTTCCTGTTTATGCCGAATCAATCTCGATGCCAATGCAGACTGGAACATATATTGAAACTGCCGGCCATGTTTATCCCAATCAAATAACAACGGCGCAAATTCCTCTAGAGCGAACTATCCTTCTGCCAAGTTTTTGCCTTCAGATGCCATCAAGTGGAGGCAGCGAAATTACTAAGGCGATGATCCTCGCTGCACTCACAAGAATCGGCAGCCCATCCCTTGCTGGAAAGGGTTTAATTATTTCAACTGGATGGTTCAAGCACTGGTTTGAAACAGATTATTTGTCGGATGGACCGTTCTTTTCTGCAGATGTGATGGAGTTTATGGTCGAGTCGAAGGTGAGTCTGTTGGGCTCTGATATGCCATGTTGGGACAGCCCAACTTATCCAACGGGACATCTCTTGACCTACTTTAAGAGTGACGGGCTGATGCTGGCTCCCCTCTATGACACAGATCGCCTCAGCGAAGGCGCTGGGCAACTTATTGCCATCCCTCTGCCTATTGAAAATACCTCTGCATCACCCGTTCGGGCAGTCTGGGTTGCATGATCTGAGGCTACAAATGGGCGGTTTTGACCCATCTCCCTCGTACAGGTACCCTTACTCCTCTGCACTCCTTAGGGGCGCTTGAAGAAAAAACTCGAAATAGAAGGTAGGCAAGAGCGTGCGTACATATAGTCCAAAAGCAGGTGATGCGGTCCGTGAGTGGCATGTCATCGATGCGCAAGATGTGGTCTTAGGCCGCCTTGCAACACATGCCGCCGTTCTACTTCGCGGAAAGCATAAGACAACATTTGCTCCACACATGGACATGGGCGACTTCGTCATCATCATCAACGCTGAAAAGATCGCGTTGTCAGGTAATAAAACAAAGCTTAAGTGGTCACATCATCACTCTGGTTTCCCTGGTGGTTTAACGTCGATCGTTTACGGCGAAATGCTTGAGAAGTTCCCAACTCGCGCCGTTGAAAAGGCGATCAAAGGAATGATTCCTAAGAACCGCCTAGGTCGCGATATCGCATCAAAGCTAAAGGTTTATGCCGGTCCAAATCACCCGCACGCTGCACAAGCTCCAAAACCATATGTATTCGAACAAGTTTCACAAATAGTGAAGTAAGGGATGACAATGTCAGAGAACACAACTTTTAACGATCTCGATGAGAACGAAGTTCCTACTTCATACAC
This sequence comes from Candidatus Planktophila sp., assembly GCA_044370765.1. Classification (GTDB taxonomy): domain Bacteria; phylum Actinomycetota; class Actinomycetes; order Nanopelagicales; family Nanopelagicaceae; genus Planktophila. The sequence goes on from JBILUX010000062.1 coordinate 6,504, forward strand.
ATCATCAACTCCAGCGGCAGCGACTAACCGCCCAGCAATTAAGGCTCCAGGTGGCGGAACAGGTCGTCGTAAGGAAGCCGTTGCACGCGTTCGCTTAACTCC
>JBILUX010000047.1:0-7767 GCA_044370765.1 Candidatus Planktophila sp.
GATTATTGGTCTGGAACCCAGTCTCGGCAAGTGGTGATAACAAAGACTCTTATGCTTTCTCGGTTACTCAAAAATATCTGCCAGTTGAAAGAGATGTTGCCAACTTCTTAACTACAATCGAGGAGTTCATTAGAGTTCTAGAGGGCGATCTACCTGATGCCGGCTCAGAGTGCACCACGTGTACCTATCTCACTTCAAGAATCGCTTTAGATAAGCTTTAATCCTCTTCGCCGGATACGTTTATATCATCGGGTTTACTCTTTTTCGGAGCGTAAATATCAATATATTCCTGGCCAGACATCTCTTGAATCTTATTCATAATCTGATCGGTCACAACGCGCAGGTACTGCAAATCAGTTGAATCGCCATCAAAGTACATGGGCTCGCCAAAAATCATTCCAACTCGATGTAGATTGGGAATAACCTTTCCAGTCGGTTGAATCTTGTCGGTGTTAGACATTGCAACTGGAATCACAGGAGCCCCAGATTCAATTGCAAGACGAGCAATTCCAGTTCGCCCCTTATATAAACGTCCATCGGGTGAGCGTGTACCCTCTGGATAAATCCCAAGGCAATCACCTTCGGCCAAGACCTTTAAACCTGTAATAAGAGCTGCCTCGCTTCGACGTCCGCCAGATCTATCTACTGGTACCTGCCCAAGTGCGATAAAAGTTAACTTCTTTAACAATCCTTTAGCTCCGGGGGATGTGAAGTACTCACTCTTGGCCAAGAAGGTTACTTTGCGCGGTACAACGAGTGGCATAAAGATTGAATCGCTGAAGGAGAGGTGGTTAGAGGCGATAATGACTGGCCCTTTGGCCGGGACGTTGCGTAGGCCTTTGACCTTGGGCCTAAAGGCGCTCATCAAAAAGGGCGTCAGGAATGCACGCAGTACGCCATAGGGGAGGTTGTTGAGCACCTCTCTAATTTACCTGTTATTGCCCCGTATGACACTATCTGAGGGTGAGCAAAGATCCATTAAACCCGCTGGGCGATGAATCCGATGAGGAGGAGTTGATTCGCAGCGAGTTTGAGGCCATTGTCTCTGGACTCTCCCTCGATGAGTCTGCGCCCACAACCTATCTAGATGAGCTCGATCGCAACGATCACTTCCAGCCCCCAAACCCGCCTTCACAAACTCCGCGCTCTTTTTATTATTCGGCTAAGCGCGCAATACTGCGTTGGCTCAAACGCCCCTTCCATGATGATGACGGAGTTGCACTATGAAAAAATTTAAATGGGGAGTTTTAGGAACCGGTGGAATCGCCGCCGCATTTGTCAAAGACTTATTACATGCGCAAGGACATGAGGTTGTCGCTGTTGGTTCGCGTACTTTAGGCAAAGCCCAAGAGTTCGCCAAGAATATTCCTGCAGCAACTGCATACGGAAGTTATAAGGATCTAGTGAACGATCCAAATGTTGATGCAATATATGTTGCAACACCTCACCCGTCACATGAAGAGAACACACTGCTGGCTCTTACCGCTGGTAAACCTGTCTTGTGTGAAAAGCCATTTGCAATCTCTGCCAAACAAGCGCAGTCGATGATGAACTGTGCGAAGGAAAATAACGTCGCACTCCTTGAGGCGATGTGGACACGTTACTTACCTCATATTGCAGTTGTAAGAGAGATTCTTGCAAGCGGAGTTCTCGGAAAGATCGAAACGGTCGAGGCCGATCACGGACAACGCCTTGCCGATCAAAATATTGCGCGCATAGTAGATCCACAACTAGCTGGTGGAGCGCTGTTAGATCTTGGAATCTATCCTGTCTCCTTTGCCCACCTTGTACTTGGTGCGCCCTCTGCGATTACTGCACGTGCGGTAATGACCGATCGAGGAGTGGATGCTCAGACAAGTGCGATTTTCGACTATGACTCTGGGGCACAAGCGATAATAAATACAACGATGAACGCTCTGACCCCATGTCGAGCAGTCGTCAGCGGTCTGCTCGGTCGCCTTGAAATAGATAGCACTTTCTACATTCCCACGGCGATGCGCGTTATTCTCTTTGATGGAACAGTTACCGAATATCCAAATAACTACTTAGGTCATGGGTTGCGCGAACAGGCAATTGAAATGGCACGTGTTGTCGGCTCTGGAGCCCTTGAATCACCACTGATGCCGTGGAGTGAAACTCTCTCCGTAATGCAGACTTTGGATCAAATCAGAGATCAGATAGGTCTTGTCTATCCCTTTGAAAGTTAAAGACGCGCTAAATCTGCAACGCCGACAAGGCCAGCCTCATTACCGAGCTCTGCTGCGATAATTGCGGGATAAGGATGTTTACCTGCAAAGGGCATCGTGCGCTCTAGAGCCTCTCGTGTTGGCTTCAATAAAATCTCACCGGCATCGATAACTCCCCCACCAATGACTACGCATGCTGGATCCAAAATTACAGATAACGTAGCAATGCCAGCACCTAGCCACTGTCCCGTTGTATTAAATGCAGCTAGAGCAACAGGATCTCCATCTCGCGCCGCCTCAGTTATCGCCTTGCCAGTTAAACCTTCAACAGTTCCATCTCCGCGTGATAATAAATTACGTGCGATCTCGGGGCTCGCGCTGATCGCCTCGCGTGCATGGCGCAATAACGCATTTCCCGATGCATACTGTTCAAAACAACCGCGTGCACCACATCCACATAGATGTCCATCGGGTACGACGCGCATATGTCCAAACTCTGCAGCGATTCCAAATGCTCCGCGATATAGCGCGCCATTGACGACGACTCCCCCACCAATTCCTGTACCAACGGTAAGCATCATCATGTGGGCTTGATCTCGACCGGCACCAAACTTTGCCTCGCCCCAAGCTGCCGCATTTGCATCATTTTCAATAATTACATCAAGACCAATTAATTTTGTGAGCTCATCATCTAAATCAACGCCATTCCAATCGGCGATGTTAGGTGTTGCCAACATCGTCTTGCGATCGGATGAGACAAAGCCTGCCGCGGATACTCCTACCGATTCAATGTCATGGCTCTGCATTAACTCTTTTGCAATATCGGCAATCGTCTGCGTCAGCGCACTTCCACCTTGGCGAGGTGTATCTTTTCTAGCCGTTGCTATAACTTTTCCGTTTTCATCAACAACGCCACCTAAGACTTTGGTACCGCCAACATCAATACCAATCGTGTATGACATAAATGAAAACTACGCTTCGAGCGTTGCTTTAAGTTGAGCTAACGCCTGATCGATCGTTGTCTTTTCCGCCTTTTGTCGCATCATTGCCGGAATCGGCATGGAGAGCGAGACTGTGAGCTCATATGTAACTTCAGTACTTTCATCATTGATGCTCTTAATAATGTAAGCGCCATCCATACCCGTTAAGAGATCGGCATCATCGAGTGAAAAACTCAAACGTGCCGGAGCCTCTGACCAGTCGTAATCCAAGATAACCCGATCCTTCATCATTCCGGCGTCGATGGTCATCTTCACCTTCATAGCGCGCCCCTGGTCGTCACGATTGACCACCTCAACGGATTTAATCGAACTAGACCATTCTGGGTAGTTTTCCAGCGTAAATAAGGCCTTGGTGACTGCATCTAATGGGGCATCTATCGTGATGGTGGCTCTGCTCGAATCGCTCATTGCCCAAGGTTACCCCTCTTCCCTAAAATATAAATCACGCGCTAGCGTTAGCGCCATGAATGAAATTAACAACCCTGCCCTAGTCCCTGCGGCAACTGCCGGAAACCTTACAAATCTCATCGCAGAGCGCGCCTGGTTTGAACCAGAGCGCATCATCATGTCGCGCCCTCTCGGTGATGGTTGGCAAAGTGTCACTGCGAAAGAGGCAGAGGCCCAGATTCGCGAGACCGCTAAGGGTCTGATTGCTGCTGGTGTGCAGATTGGCGATCGCGTCGCGATTATGTCGCGGACACGCTATGAGTGGACGATTTTAGATTTCGCAATCTGGTTTGCAGGCGGCGTCGTTGTTCCTGTTTATGACACATCTTCAGCCGAGCAGGTCGATTGGATTCTTAACGACTCCTCAACAGTTGCAATCATTGTAGAAACTCCAGCTTTACGTGATTTAGTTAAGAGCGTACAACCATCACATACAAAGCATGTCTGGATAATGACTGAAGATGTATTGAGTACCCTCAAGGCCGCTGGTGCACATATAAGCGATGATGAGATTGATCGCCGTCGCAACTCATTAGTCCCTGACACGCTTGCAACAATTATCTACACATCCGGAACAACGGGAAAACCAAAGGGTGTATCTCTCACACACAGCAACTTTTTATCCGAGTGTGGCAATGTTGTGCAAGGCGCCGCTGACCTATTCCTAAAGCCAGGTGGATCGACACTTCTATTCTTACCGGTGGCTCACGTATTTGGTCGCATGGTTGAAATCGGAGCGATCTCAGCAGGACTTCATCTAGCGCACTGTAGTGATCCAGTGGGTCGCCTACCCATGGACTTGGCATCTTTTAAACCAACTTTCGTTCTTGCCGTTCCACGTATCTTTGAAAAAATCTACAACGGAGCCGAGGCACGCGCCGAGGCCGCTGGTAAGGGAAAGATTTTTCGTAAGGCGGCAGATGTTGCAATTGCATACTCTGAAAGCCTAGATAAAAAATCCGTATCGCCTCTGTTATCAATCAAGCACAAACTCTTCGACAAATTGGTCTACTCGAAAATTCGCGCTGGAATGGGCGGGCGGGTTGAGGCTGCGATTTCAGGAGGTGCACCCCTGGGAGTTCGCCTCGGCCACTTCTATCGAGGCGCCGGTATAACAATTCTTGAAGGTTACGGGTTAACCGAAACAACAGCTGGCGCAACCTTGAACATCAGCGGTGCACACCGCGTTGGATCGGTTGGGCGTCCGGTACCTGGAACATCGATAAAAATCGCAGATGATGGCGAGGTTCTCATTCGTGGCTCGATTGTGATGCGTGGATATTGGAACAACGAAGCTGCCGACAAAGAAGTATTCACTAGTGATCGCTGGTTCCAATCAGGAGATCTTGGAAAATTAGATGACGAGGGCTTCCTCTACATAGTCGGTCGCAAGAAAGAGCTAATTGTTACCGCTGGAGGAAAGAATGTTGCACCAGCAGTACTTGAGGATCGTCTTCGTGCGCATCCGCTTGTTAGTCAGTGCATGGTCGTTGGCGACAACCAACCATTTATTGCATCCCTCGTCACCATTGACCAAGATGCATTGAAATCTTGGGTAGCGAACCACAATAAAGCGGGTGCCTCAATGAGTGATCTGGCAAATGATCCAGATCTGATCTCTGTTATTCAAACCGCAGTCGATGATGCCAATAAGGCCGTGAGCAAAGCAGAATCAATTCGCAAATTCATTATCTTGCCAACGGACTTTACAATCGCAGGTGGGCACTTGACTCCTAAACTTTCAATGAAGCGCGCTGTAATAGCCAAAGAGTTTGCCAAGGAGATTGAACAACTCTTTACAACTTCTAGGTAAATTATGTGAGCGGAAATGAGCGGGTCAGACTCGCACAAGAGTTACATGATGGGATTGCTCAAGATCTAGTTGGGCTTGGGTACTCCATTGACTCTCTCATTGGCACGCCTGGCACTCCCCTTGAAATACGAAGCGAACTACGTTCTGTGCGCTTTGCGCTAACGGAGTTAGTTGACAAAGTTCGGGCTGAAATCTTTGCCTTGCGCGAGAGCACCGAGAACCTGCCATCGCGGTATGAGGCATCGACGAGTTATGAGCTTCAGAGGATTTTTACGGAGTTATTACGCAATGTTCAAGAGCACTCGCAGGCGACCTCGATAACAATCTCCCTTGAAGATAATGGCATCGGCGGAACCGTAAAAAAGGCGGGCCACCATGGGTTAGTGGGCATAGGCGAGCGAGTACGCGATTTAAATGGGCTCTTGGATATCCAATCAACCGATGCAGGCACACGTGTTTGCATCACCGTGCCCTGGGTAAATGCATGACAAGCGTCGTTATTATCGATGATCACGCAGTTGTGCGAGAGGGTTTGCATCGAGCACTCACCACCCACGGTTATGAGATTTCCGCCGAAGCTGCCAATCTTGCCGAAGCACGCGCACAGATCGCGCATGTGAATCCAGATGTAATCATCGTGGATTTGAATCTTCCAGATGGCAGCGGCTTTGAATTAATTTTGTGGGCACGGGCCATCTCACAGAGCTTGGGGATTGTCGTCCTTACTCTTAACGATACCGATGCGCATTTACTGGCAGCCATGAATGCCGGGGCCAGCGCTTACATCCTTAAGAGCGCTCCCATGAGTGAATTAGTTGCGGCGGTCGAGCACTCGATTAAATCACCCCTTAGTTTTAACGCGAAGGGCATACCCGCTGCAATAAAGGCGACGACTGCGCGATTTAACTTAACTGCCCGAGAGTTTGATGTGCTCGGACTTTTGCCTAGCGGTGCATCCACACAGGCGATAGCTTCGGCGTTATTTCTTAGTCAAGCGACGGTTAAAACGCATTTAGCATCGATTTTTAGAAAACTTGAAGTAGAAAATCGAACAGCGGCTGTAGGTAAAGCGCGAAAACATAATCTAGTTGTTGATTAACTTCTCAAACTTTTCAGCCCATATCTGCCAGCGCCACTTTTCAACTACCCAATCACGTCCGGCTTGACCCATCTTCGTGGCTTTCTCAGGATCATTAAGTAGATTGATAGCGGCAACTGCGATTGCGGCGCTGTCTTGACCATCTACAACGGTTCCGGTAATACCTTCAATCACGGCATCTGGTGCACCACCTGATGCACCGGCAATGACTGGTAGAGCGCATGCACTTGCCTCTAGATAAACGATACCGAGGCCTTCAACTTCTAAGCCTCGAAAACGCGAGCGTGATGGCATTGCAAAAACATCTCCGAGACAGATGTACTTGGGTAGTTCTGCATATTGAATTCGTCCTATGAAAGTTACGTAATCCTCGAGTGAGTGTTTCTGCACAAGCTTTACAAGGTGTTCGCGATAAGGGCCTTCACCTACTAGGACTAGATGTGCCTGCGGGACTTCGTGGACTATGGCGCTCATCGCCTCGATTAAATAGTCCTGCCCCTTTCGATGGACTAAACGCCCGACTGAGACAATGACACGCTTGCCCGTTAATCCAAGTGATTCTCGAATGATGGTGGCATCAACGGGGGCAAAATGATCTGTATCGATTCCGGGTGCAATCTTGACCATCGCATTTCCGGCCTTGGGAGTAAGCGCGGCAGAGATGGCCTTTCGCGTGAACTCGCCTAAGTATGTAAGGGCATCGGTCGTTGATCCGATTCGGCGCATCGCCAATGTAAATGGAAATACCTTCGACCACCACACTTCATGGCCATGCGTTAGCGCAATAATTCTTCGTGCACCGGCACGTCGAAGTACAGAGGACATAATCGCTAGAGGTGCCGCGGCGCCAAAGGCTACAGTTTCAATACCCTCGTGCTTAATTAGCTTCGCAACTGCGCGGCTGACCCGTGGCGTTGGCAAAAGAATCTTTGCCCGATCTCGAATGATTCGAACCCCATACTCTGCAAGCCAGGCTGCATCATAATCACGGGTATCACCCTGCGCCGAGGTATAAACAATTGTCGATGCATGTGGCAAGCGTTGGATCAAACCAATAATGAAGGTTTCGATTCCGCCTGCGCGGGGACCGAAATCATTTGTAATAAATAAAGTTCTCTTCAAAAGCGGCGTGCTCCAACTAAGGCTTTTCGTCCCATGTTGAGATCCGTTGTTACTTTAACGCGCGAGCCAGATCGTGGCGCATGCACCATGCGACCGCCG
>JBILUX010000048.1:0-7766 GCA_044370765.1 Candidatus Planktophila sp.
CCCGGGCAGATTAACGACATCGGTGACCTCGCCAAATAGCACACCGGTTTCAAGAAAAGCCTGACACCCAATGAGTTGCAGTACGTGATAATCATCGGCATCTTCACGCGCTTCATCTATATCAACATCGGCATACAACATAGTGTTGCGCAGTTTTTCAATCTGATTACGGTCGTTGTAGCCTGCAAAACCAAGTAACAAAATACCGTTGTGAACGCGCCCTGAAGTAATGGTCAATATGCCATGCTCATCGGTCTGTAGCTTTTGACCAATAGCAAAACGAGTATCTGCATCATCAGTGCGCACTTCAATCGTGGCCTCACCGAGGATTCCATGGGCTCGACCAATGCGCCCTACGAGTAAACGCATGGCTATGTGGATCTTTACTTAGTTAGGTTCGTCGGTCTCGACAAGATCTACACGTACTGTGCGACCTGCGAGCGCGCTAACAACAGTACGCAACGCCTTAGCGGTGCGACCATTGCGTCCAATAACTTTTCCAATATCTTCAGGATTCACGCGAACCTCAAGAGTTGTTCCACGACGATGAGTCTTCTCAGTAACGACAACATCATTGGGATTATCAACGATTCCCTTTACTAAATGCTCGAGGGCCTCATCCATCATGATTATTCGGCAGCCGCTTCTGTTTCAACCACAACGTCTGCTGGGGTTTCAACAACAACATCTGCAGTCGCCTCTGGAGCTGGAACCGGTGCCTCGTCTAGATTTGCAGTTGGTTCGGACATGGTTTCGGACACAGCTGGATTAGCCTTTGCAGCTAACTTCTCTTGTGCCTTCTTCTTCAATGTTGTTGCGCCCTCTTTAGGCTCATCCATTGCATTCTTAACCGCTGCCTCGTATGCAACATGCTTGCCCACGCGAGGGGCGGCAACGCGAAGAGTGCCTTCTGTTCCTGGAAGACCCTTGTGCTTCTGCCAATCTCCAGTCACCTTCAGAAGCGCCTCTACAGCCTCTGATGGTTGTGCGCCTACTCCGAGCCAGTACAGAGCACGCTCTGAGTTGATCTCGATAATTGACGGCTCTTGTCCTGGAACATAGCGACCGATCTCTTCAATTGAAAGACCGTTACGTGCTTTGCGTGAGTCGGTAACGACGACGCGGAAAAATGGTGTGCGGATCTTGCCCATGCGCATTAAACGAATTTTTGTAGCCAAGAAAGGTATCTCCTGTTTATGTGTGTCATATCTTTTCTCCACAGCGGGGTGCGTGGTGAAAGCGATTCAACTATCGGTCTTATGGATGTTGTTAGGGGATAGAGGGCCCCTTCAACAGGTTGCTTATTCTGCCACCATCAGGCTGGATACGCGAAATCGCCTACTGAGACTCCTCTAGCGCCCGCTTGGCAGGATTACCTGATTTGGACTTCTTCTTGGCCGCTATCGCAGGCTTGGGTGCGGCCATCGCAGGCATTCCCATTCCAGCCATCCCTGCAGGCATCCCACCATTTCTAACCTGCTTCATCATCTTCTGGGCCGCCGAAAAGCGATCAACGAGGTTATTTACATCAGATACTTTTCGCCCCGATCCAAGGGCTATTCGAGCCCGGCGCGAACCATTTAATACTTTGGGATCGCGGCGTTCAACTGGAGTCATCGACTGCACAATGGCCTTAGTTCGAACGATCTCACCCTCATCAAAACTATCGATCTGCTTTTTCATCGCACCCGATCCAGGCAGCATCCCAAGGAGCTTAGACATCGAACCCATCTTGGACATCGCAGTGAGCTGTTCGAGAAAATCCTCTAAAGTGAAATCTTCGCCACTTGCAAACTTCGCCTCAAGCTTTGCAGAGGTATCGCCATCAAAGGCCTTCTTAGCCGCTTCGGCCAATGTTGCGACATCGCCCATTCCCAGAATTCGAGATGCCATGCGATCGGGATAGAAAATATCAAACTCGGAGGTTTTTTCACCCGTTGATACGAACATGATGGGACGTTGAGTAAGGGATGCAATGGATAGTGCAGCCCCGCCACGTGCATCACCATCGAGCTTAGTTAAGACGACGCCATCAAATCCAACGCCTTTAAGAAATGCCTGCGAGGTGCGTACGGCATCTTGGCCGATCATCGCATCGACAACAAATAAAATCTCATCGGGTTTAACAGCATCGCGAATATCACTTGCCTGTTTCATTAAATCTGCATCAACACCTAAGCGCCCGGCAGTATCAACAATTACCATGTTGTACTGCTTAGCCTTTGCGAACTCGACTCCGGCCTTAGCAACTTTTACAGGATCACCTACGCCATTGCCTGGCTCGGGCGCGAAGACTGGAACGCCAATGCTCTCGCCAACAACTTTAAGTTGGGTTACCGCATTTGGCCGTTGTAAATCTGAGGCAACTAAGAGTGGAGTGTTACCTTGATCGGCGAAAAATTTGGCGAGCTTGCCAGCAAGTGTTGTCTTACCCGCCCCTTGAAGGCCTGCCAACATAATTACCGTTGGTGGGTTTTTTGAGAAACGAATTCTGCGTGCCTGGCCACCGAGAATCTCCACCAACGAGGTGTTAACGATCTCAAAGATCGCATTAGCTTGATTAGTGCCTGACTGCATCGTGGCAAGGGCGGTCGCCGATTTTTCCGCTATTTCTGCAACAAAGGATTCGACGACTTCGAGAGCAACATCGGATTCAAGCAGCGCCTGACGAATCTCAGCGCACGTGGCATCGATGTCGCCTTTGGAAATCTTTCCGCGAGAGCGAAGTGACGAGAAGACCGTGCTAAACCGCGATGTTAATGAATCAAACATAATGGGCAAAGAATAGCCTTCTTCGAAAGCTTAGATAGCCTGGGAGCCCTTCTCGCCTGTACGTACCCGCACTACTTGCTCTACCGGAGTTGTCCATACCTTTCCATCACCAATTGATCCAGTAGACGCGGCTTTTACGATGACATCGACTACCGCATCGACCTCTTCGTCATTGACAAGTAGTTCAATACGTACTTTAGGTATCAGATTGACGGTGTACTCAGCACCTCGATAGACCTCAGTGTGTCCTTTCTGTTGTCCGACACCACTTACCTCTGAAACAGTCATACCGGCGATGCCATGAGTATTGAGCGCATCCTTAACTGCCTCTAACTTAAAGGGTTTAACGATTGCAGTAATTAATTTCATTAGAAGGATCCCCCTCGTGATGAGCTCGATAACTCATAGGCACTTTCAGCGTGCTCATATAAATCGATACCCTCTATTTCCTTATCCAAATCGACACGGAAGCCAATGGTTTTTTCGATTGCAAATCCTAGTATTAATGTAACAACAAAGGAGTAGAGCGCAACCATTCCAACTCCCCATGCCTGCAGGATTAGCAATCTGGTACCTCCACCGTACAGCAGACCATTCACGCCAATGCTATTGACTGATTGGGCACCAAATAAACCAATAGCTAAAGAGCCCCAAACTCCGGCAACTAAATGCACTCCGACTACATCGAGTGAATCATCAAAGCCGAATCTAAATTTTAGACTTACAGCAAGTGCGCAAAAGACTCCAGCAAAGAGTCCGATAACAACAGCGGCCCAAGGGGCCACAAATGCGCACGCTGGTGTGATTGCAACTAAACCTGAAATCGCACCAGATGCGGCGCCGAGTGAAGTTGCATGACCGTTTCGCACTCTCTCAACAAGGAGCCAACCTAGAACTCCAGCAGCTGCGGCCACTTGAGTATTCATTAATACAAGTCCAGCGATTCCATTTGCCGCTAAGGCCGAACCAGCGTTAAAACCAAACCAACCAAACCATAAAAGCCCAGAGCCAAGAAGAACTAGTGGCAGAGAGTGCGGACGCATTGATTCTTTGCGCCAACCAATGCGTTTTCCTAGGACTATAGCTAAGGCTAAACCTGCAGCACCAGCGTTAATGTGGACTGCAGTTCCACCGGCAAAATCTTCAAGACCTTTGCCTGCAAGAAAGCCAGTTCCGGTTACCTTATCGCCAACTTTATTTCCAAAGGCAAATACCCAGTGTGCAACTGGGAAGTAAACAATTGTTGTCCAGATGGCGACAAAGACGGCCCATGAGACAAACTTAGTTCGATCGGCAATTGCTCCAGAGATTAGCGCTGGGGTAATAATTGCAAACATCAACTGGAAAACGGCAAAAACAAGAACTGGAATTGGATAAATGCCACCATTATTTGTGAACTCATTCACCATGCCGCCAAGACCAGAGAATGAAATATTTCCATACCAAGGCGAATCGGCTTTATAGCCAAATGCTAATTCGAAGCCATAGATAACCCACAAGATACTTACGATGCCAATAGTAATAAATGACATCATCATCATATTAAGAACGCTCTTAGTGCGAACCATTCCACCGTAGAAAAACGCTAGTCCAGGTGTCATAAGTAAAACCAGGGCTGTGCTTGCCAACATCCAGGCTGTATCGCCAGAGTTCAAAACTGTTTCGGTCATCAGTGCCATCTTTCAAGTAATAACTACAAGAGTTCTCGCCTTTGAGGTGGGATAAAGATGACCTTTATGGGTTACACGTGGTGCTCGATAGCGTTTCAGGCGCGTTGCAATTCGCGCATTTATGTTAAATCTACGTTACGAAAGTATCCCAAGAATGTAGGCATCGGGGTCGAAGGGAGTGAAATCCTTCTCACTCTCCCCTGTTCCGATCCATTTGATTGGAATATGGAGTTCACTCTCAATAGCTAGAGCGATACCCCCTCGCGCACTTCCATCAAGCTTGGTCAGAATTATTCCAGTGACGTTAACGGCGTTCAAGAAGATCTTTGCCTGTGCCAAACCATTTTGTCCTGTGGTCGCATCGATAGTCAATAGAACTTCGTTGACTGGAGAAATCTTTTCAACGACACGTTTTACCTTTTCTAACTCATCCATCAAGTCACTCTTGTTGTGCAAGCGTCCCGCGGTATCTATGACTAAGAAATCTACATTGGCTTCCCTTGCTTTTTTCATGCCATCAAAGGCGACCGATGCTGGATCGCCCTGCGCCTTGCCCGAAACCACCTCCACGCCAATGCGCGCTCCCCACGTCTGTAGCTGCTCAACTGCCGCCGCGCGGAAAGTATCACCAGCTGCCACAATCACGGAGGCTCCTGAGTTTTTAATGCGCCCTGCAAGTTTTGCAACAGATGTTGTCTTACCGGTGCCATTTACCCCGACGACCATGATCACTGTTGTGCCATCTGGGTTTGTGATTGGTAGCCGTGATTTTGTAGATAGATGAGAAGTGAGGGATTCAATTAAAGCCGCTTCGGCATTCTCACTCTTTACTTTTCGTGCACTCTCAAGGAGCTCTCTCGTAAGGGTAGGACCTATATCTGATGCTAAAAGTTCGCTCTCTAGCTCCTGCCAATCAGCGGGCGCGAAAGAGTTCTCCCCTTTAATTTTCGCAATGAATTTACTGAAAAGACCCATGCTAAAGCCGCTTAACTTACGTCGGATTCACGCAACCGCTGTGAAATAACCTCAGTTACGCCATCTCCACGCATTGTCACACCATAGAGTGCATCGGCAATCTCCATGGTGCGCTTTTGGTGAGTAATAATAATTAACTGCGAGCTTGCGCGAAGTTCTTCAAGGACGCCAAGTAGTCGACCGAGGTTGACATCATCTAATGCCGCTTCAACTTCATCGAGAACATAGAAAGGACTTGGGCGGGCTTTAAAGATAGCTACCAACATCGCAACGGCAGTTAATGACTTCTCTCCACCAGATAGAAGTGAGAGGCGTTTAATTCGCTTTCCAGGTGGACGGGCTTCAACATCGACACCGCTAGTCAAAGGATTATCTGGATCTACCAATATTAAGCGGCCATCTCCCCCAGGGAATAGACGTGCAAAGATCTCCTCGAAGTGGCGAGCAGTATCTTCAAAGGCCTCCATAAATATTGTCTGAACTCGATCATCGACCTCTTTAATAATATCGAGCAGATCCCTCTTCGTGTTCTTTAGATCCTCTAACTGATCAGCGAGGAATTTTAAGCGCTCTTCTAGAGATGAGAACTCTTCAAGGGCTAGTGGGTTTATCTTGCCGAGTAAGTTAAGTGAGCGCTCAGCAGAGGTTAAACGCTTCTCCTGTTGATCGCGGCGATATGGAATCAATTCGGTTGTGACAATTTCGCCATCTTCGTTTTCAAAGAATGTAGGTACATCATTCTCTGGCCCGTATTCGGCTACAAGAGTTTGAGTATCGATAGCGAACTCTTCCGCTGTTTTGTTTTCAAGAGACTCAATACGCATCCGCTGTTCTGCGCGAGCGATCTCATCGCGGTGCACACTTGATGTCAAAGCTTCAAGCTCACTTGCCAACTCACGTCCGCGAGTACGAACGGTGAGAGTCTCACCCTCTCGAAGCACTCGGGACTCTTCAAGTCGTGCGCGTTCGATTGCCGCCTTTGAAATAGATCGTTCAATGTGAATGAGTGCCTCGTAGGCCGCTTCAGCAATTGCCTGCGATATTACGGCGGCGCGTGCTCGAGCACTTCGTCGTATGACTGCGCGTTGCGATGCCTCTCGCTCATTGCGAGCAGATTCTTCAAGTGCCAAGGCACGGGCAGCAACCGATGTAACACGCTCTTCAATAGTTCGAACGGCCAAACGTGCCTCGACTTCTGCGGTGCGGGCGATTGAAACGGAGTTACGTAGATCTTCAGTAAAACTGTGATCGGGCTCTGCGACTATGCCTTGCTGGTGAAGTTGGTTTTGGGCTATTACTAACTCGCCTTCATCGCGAGATTTAGCACTACCTGCTTCATTAATATGTGCATTTAACCGTTCAACTTCAGCCATCGCAGATTTCATATTCTGACCAGAGACGGCTAGCTGCTCAGTTAATGCACCGATTCGTGCATCAGATTCATTGAGCTTTGATAATGCAAGGTCGTACTCACTTTGCTTGCCCTCAACTTCGCCCTTACTAGTTGAAATATCAAACTTTAAACGTTCGCACGTGTGCGTAATTTCGGAGAGCTTAATTTCCAGGCCAGCGATGAGTGCGTTAATTTCAATGAGTGACGATGAGGATTTAGAGCCACCGCGAGCACGAGCACGTGTCACTACATCGCCATCGCGCGTCACAACGGTAACTGAAGGATTCGAACGAAGAATCGCTTCGGCATCACGTGCAGAATCGGCAACGACGATATTAGCTAGAAGTGATGAGACAAGGGCTCCGATTGAGTGGGAGCGAACATGCGATGCAAGGGAGGTTAAGCCTGCTGGAATCGATGAGTGCGAGGCAGCGCCCTCCTCATAGACCAATACATCGGCCTGGCCAAGATTTTCACTTCTTAGAGTTGTTAGTGCGGTGACTGCCGATGCTAAATCTTTTACAACTACCGCATCTGCGAGTGCGCCAAGGGCTGCGGCAGTGGCAGTCTCCCACCCAGAGTCGATCTCAATAAGGTTAGAAATCGATCCGAGAATATGAACGCCGTGTGAATCATGGAGTAGGGCCGAGGCGCCATCGCGATTTTGCGAAGTCAACTTCATCGCCTCAATTTTGGATTCAATGACATTTCGTTCGCGATCAGCTAGGCGTTCGGCCTCAACTAACGCCTGTAAATTATTCTTGGCAGCCTCTAGCGTCGACTTTGTATTTTCAAACTGCGAATCAAGACCCTTTTCGCCCGTGTCGGCACTGGCGATTTCTAGCTCATATGTTGAGTACTCGCGTTGGGCCGTGTCCACACGGGTCTGGGCCTCATCGCGCGAACGGGTCAAGCGCTCAATCTCCTCAGAGATCGCCTCAAGACGAGCTTGCAGG
>JBILUX010000049.1:0-7502 GCA_044370765.1 Candidatus Planktophila sp.
GCAAGGTCGTCATCTTGGATGAGCCAACTGCCGCCCTTGGTGTTGCCCAGACTGAACAGGTCTTAAATCTTGTTCGTCGCTTAGCCGATAATGGTTTGGCCGTTGTTTTGATTAGCCACAACTTAAACGATGTTTTCGAAGTCGCCGACAATATTGCAGCTCTTTACTTAGGTCAGATGGCTGCCCAAGTCGATAAGAATGAAGTGATTCCAAGGCAAGTCATTGAGTTAATAACTACTGGAAAATCTGCTGGTGTAGAGAGCACAGGTGCAAAGAAATGAGTACTTCTACCGCGAGCGATACTGGCGCTGAAAAGGCAACATTAAAAGGTGCGATGCATGACTACTGGGCACGCATTAAGGCGGGAGATATCGGCTCCCTTCCAGCGGTCTTGGGGCTAGTTGCTCTTTGCATTGTCTTTGGCTCAATGTCTAGCGTTTTCTTAACACCTGGAAACTTTGCGAACCTTTTGACTCAAGCGGCGGCAGTAATTGTCATAGCTATGGGCTTGGTTTTTGTCCTTCTTCTCGGCGAAATCGATCTTTCTGCCGGCTACACAGCAGGAGTCACGGGCGCAGTTCTCGTCATCTTGATTACCAATCACAATGTGCCTTGGTACTTGGCGCTCCTCGCTGCGATTTTTGTTGGTGTGGTTTTGGGATTTGGACTCGGCACATTAGTTGCCCGTCTTGGTATTCCTTCTTTCGTCGTAACTCTGGCTGCATTTTTAGCTTTCCAAGGGATTTTACTTTTGCTCGCAGGTGAAGGCGGCACTATCCGAGTTGAAGATAAAACTATCTTGGCAGTTGAAAACTCAAATCTAACGCCACTCTTGAGTTGGGTTTTCTATCTCGCCGTTTCTGTCATCTATGTATTAATGGGCCTTAATCGAATGAACTCTCGCCGTAAAGCGGGTTTGAAATCTGAACTCAAGAAACTTTGGATATTAAAGACCGCCGGGCTTCTTGGTATTACTGGACTGGCAGTCTTTGCGCTCAACGTTGAACGCAGCAATAATCCAGATCTAGTAAGCCTTAAGGGAATCCCTTACGTCGTTCCAGTTATTTTACTTATTCTTGTCCTTGGAACTTTCGTTCTAGGCCGTACGGCATTTGGTCGCCATATTTATGCAGTTGGAGGCAACGCTGAGGCTGCACGTCGTGCAGGTATTAACGTTAAACGCGTTCGCATCGCAGCCTTCATGATCTGTTCTGGTCTCTCAGCAATCGCTGGAATGATCTTTGCCTCTCGCCAAAACTCTGTCTCTCCCACAACCGGTGGAAGTTCAACGCTTCTATACGCAGTTGGCGCCGCTGTTATTGGCGGAACATCATTGTTTGGCGGAAAAGGAAAGATGCGAGATGCGATTCTTGGAGGCCTAGTCGTTGCCGTAATCGATAACGGGATGGGTCTACTGGGCTATGCCGCTGGCATTAAGTTCATTGTTACCGGTCTAGTTCTCTTGGTTTCTGCTGGTGTCGATGCGATCTCTCGTAAAGGCGCTAGCGTCTAACTAAAACTACTTAATACATGACCCATCCGCCATCAACATTTATGACCTGACCGGTTACGAATGAAGAGTCAGCACTTGCAAGAAATAAGAAGGCACCGGCTAGATCCATAGCAACGCCTCGGCGCTTGAGTGATTGCTTAGTAAAGATATTTTCTGCGACCGCCGCTTGATCGGGAGACTCCTCTAACTCTTGTTCAGTCTGTATAGCACCAGGCATCACTGAATTAACTCGAATCCCATCAGAGCCAAGTTCGCGTGCCAAAACACGAGTCATCCCAATAACAGCTGATTTAGATGTTGAGTAGTGAAGTTTTCCTGCTTGTCCCGTTTCAACCATAACCGAGGTGACGGTAATAATTGATCCTTGAGTCTTTTTAAGATCTTCATATGCAGCTTTTGCCAATAACCACGTCGCCCGTACGTTAACGTTTTGTACTAAGTCCCATTCATCTGTCGAGATTTCGTTCCACTTTGTCGCAGTTGAGGCTGCGGCGTTAGCAACAATTATGGAAATATCTCCGAGAGCTTCTCTAGTTTCATTGACAAGGAGTTGCGGAGCATTCACATCGGCGAGATTTCCAGAAATAGCAATCGCCTTGCCGCCATTGCTGTTAATCTCTTCAGCAAGTGCATCTGCAAGTTTTTTCATCTTCGCATTAGGCTCGTAGGCAATGGCAACGGCGGCACCATTGGCACTAAAGAGTCGCGCAACTGCCGCACCTATGCCGCGCGATCCCCCTGTAATCAGTGCTACCTGCCCAGCAAGCCGTGCCTGTGTCATCGCAGCCCCTTCAAATAAAATTAGAGCATAACTATTGCATAGACTTGTAAATTAAATCTGAGCTAGGCCTAATCCACGTAAGTCGGCGAAGCGGTTTTCTGCCTCGGCCTCTTCCATACGCCAGATAACACGCAACCCTTGAAGGCTACCTGCCGCATCGGTTAATGGTGTAGCTCCAGTGTCGATGCACTCTAAAAAGTGAGCAAGTTCGCCTTGTAAGTATTTTGAAGCAGATTGCGATTGCAAAACAATCTCTGCCTCCTCCACAGAAGGCGAGAGAGTTCCAGCAAGTCCGCCCTTGGGGGTTGGGCCTTTAAAACCGTGGTGGGCATAGAGAATTCCATTGGTGATGTCGGCTTCAAGCATCCCGCGCTCTGCTTGAACATGAATGCTGTAGCCATGTCGAGTGGCACGTGCACCCCATGTCCCGAAGTGATGTCCCATCGCACCGGATTCGAAAACAATAACTGCATCGCTGGTACCTTCTTTTTCCATCCACGGAGTACCGAGCCGAGTACCCAAGTGAACTCCCTTAACTGGATTTCCAAGAAACCAGAGCAGAAGGTCTACGTAATGACATCCGTGGCTAAAGAATTGACCTCCGCCAAGTTGCTCTGCAGATCTAATCCAATGTCCCGGTGGGGGCTCGGTATGTTGTTCGGTATAGATGCCGACGTGAAATATTTCGCCCAAATACTTCGCATCGATGAGCTCTTTAAGTTTTACGACCAAGGGTTGAAAGCGCATTGGATAGGCAGTCATCAGGACCTTACCAGTTGCCTTGGCTGTATCGATTAGATCTAAACACTCTGATTCAGAGACGGCCATTGGTTTTTCCATCAGAACATGCTTTCCAGCCTTGAGCGATGTCACACCCATCTCATGATGGAGATTGTGAGGAGTTACAACTAACACTGCATCTACATAAGGAAATAGGTCTCTATAGTCTTGAACGGCATGATCTGCGCCCAAGTTAGCAGCAGCATGCTGCGCCCTAGAAATATCAATATCAGCGGTGGCAGTGATTACAACGCGATCGGCAAGTGCATTAAAGGTTTCTTGATGAGCACCTTCCATGTCACCACAGCCAATGATTCCTAATCTGATTTTGCTCATAGAGCTCTTACCAAATTGTTGTTCCGCCATCGACCACAATTGCTTGACCGGTCACAAACGATGACGCGGGCGATGTTAAGAATAAAATCGCGGTTCGGAGTTCACCTGGTTGTCCAATACGGCGCATTGGGATAGCTCCAGAAACGGCATCGAGTATTGGTCCTGGTCCGAAGGCGATGCTATTGGCTGGACTAAAGAATGGTCCAGGACAAATTGCATTCACTGTCACACCGTGTTCGCCACCAGTTGCTGCTAAGAACTTTGTAACCCCCAACAATGCATGCTTGCTTGCATAATACGATGGCATATCGTTACCGAGCCCTGGCAAGAGTCTTGGATCACCAACTTGGATTCCACAAATTGAGGAAATATTGACAACTCTTCCCCATCCTCGCTCCATCATTCCAGGCATAAATTTCTGAGCAAGCCAATATGGAGATTCAACATTTAGCACCATGATTCGACGCCAGTCTTCAGACTGCTCTTCAGCCCATGGCTGTCTATGAGATAGGCCAGCGTTGTTAACTAGGATGTCAATATCGCCAATCTCTTTCGCCAAGCGATCAACATCTTTTAAATCAGTCATGTCACAGGCAATTGCCGAAAGAAGTGGATATTTTTTAGCGCGCTCTTTGACTACTTCATCGATAAATTCTTTGCGCCGACTACTAATGACAACACTGGCACCTGCATCAAGTAGTGCTTCAGTAAATTCAATTCCGAGTCCGTCGCCTCCGCCAGTGACTAATGCTCTACGGCCTGTTAGATCAAACTCTGAAAGGCTTACCATTGCGACTCCCTCTTAGACAATTCTCATGAACCCTTGACTTTCTAATGATATTAAAACATTCTGTAACCCCAATAGCAACACTTTTCTAATTAACTAGTAGATAAAAATAAAGAGGAGATTCCGCATGCTGAAGTCTTTATCCCTAGCGGGTTCGCGAGCCCTTGTCACAGGTTCTGGCTCTGGAATCGGGCGACAGATTGCCCTTGGATTTGCAGAAGCTGATGCGGAAGTTATTTTGGTCGGCCGACGCCTTGATGCACTTGAACGCACCGCTGCGCTTATAAAATCAGAGCATAAAAAAGATGCCGTGCTGATTTCGGCAGATATAACGACCGAAGAGGGCATCGCAAAGATTGCAAAGGATGCCGGACGAGTTGATGTGCTGTGCAATAACGCTGGTGCGTCAGATTATGGTCCTTGGCAAAGTATCTCAATGGAGAAATGGCGAAATACTTTTGCCGTAAACGTGGACGCGCCATTTCGCCTCTGCCAAGTTTTCGCGCCTTCGATGATGGAGCGGGGCTTCGGTCGCATTATTAATATTGGATCGGTCTATGGGGGAATGGGTGGAAATCCCGCCCTTTATCCAGGCATGGATTGGGATATTGCCCCATATTTTGCTAGCAAGCACGCCGTCCACGGCATTACTCACTACCTTGCCCCGCGCCTTGCCCTATATGGCACCACTATCAACACACTCTCACCGGGAGGTTTTGCAGGATCAGAGATGAATGAACAGGCAGGGGCCGGAGGCGAGGCAATGCTAAACGCCTTCTACGACGCAGTACCTATGCGTCGTTTAGGTGGTCCTGATGACATTTCCGCTGCGGCGGTTTTTCTAGCCTCAATCGGCTCTAAATACATGACGGGTCAAAACCTCACGATTGATGGAGGCTGGAGTATCTGGTGATTTTTCGCATCACGGAAATCTTAACCAAAAAGTTACAACTCCCTCATTGTACAGAGCCACCTCTCATGCTTCTATAAGGTATCCATAGATCAATTTCTCATGGACATACAAGGGGGAAATAAATGAAAAGAAGTAACACCCGCCGTGTGGGAATACTTGCAGCGATCGGTTTGGCCACAAGCCTTGCCGTCACTGCAGTTCCAGCTCAGGCAGCAGATGTAACTCTCAAGTTGGTTATGGCTTCATACACAGATGACATGTCGCCATATTACATTGATCTAATCAAGCGCTTTGAGGCAGTAAATCCTGGTATCAAAGTTGATCTCGACGTAGTTGCCTGGCCAGAAATTGGCACAAAGGTGAAGACTCTTATTGCATCAGGACAATCACCAGACATCGTTAATAACGACGAGTTCTCAGCTGAAGCTGCTGCGGGACTTCTCTATAAGGCAACGGAAATTGTTAGCGCAGCGACACTTGCTGACATCATCCCCGCCTTCATGAAAAACTCTGAGTACAACGGAGTTGCAATGGCGGTTCCAGATCTTGCATCTGCTCGCGCATTCTTCTACAACAAGGACATACTCAAGGGTGCAGGCGTTAAGAAGGCTCCAACAACATGGGCAGAACTGCTCGATGCTTCCAAGAAGATCAAGGCAAAGTACCCAACTGTTTATCCAGTAGGTCTTCCACTTGGACCTGAAGAGGCTATGGCAGAGCTCACAGTATGGGGCGGCGGAAATGGTGGACGTTTGTACAACGCAAAAACAAATAAGTACACCATCGATTCTCCACAATACTTAGGTGCACTTAACTTCCTTAAGAGTTTAGTTGACCAGAAACTCACTCAACCAAACCCAGGAACATGTAACCGTACTGACTGCGCATGGACGCTCTTTGCTAAGGGCAAGATTGCCATGGTTAACGGCGGCGTATTCCTACCTGACTGGTTGAGCAAGAATGGTGGTTCTGCAATCAATTGGGGCGCAGGAGCATTCCCACATGCACCAGGAAAGACTGATATCACTCTCGGAGTTCAGGATTACTTCAAGGGTTACAAGGCAAATGGTCGCTCAGCAGAGATCAAGAAGTTCTTGGACTTCCTTTTCATAGCCGAGAACTACGCAGGATTCCTAAAGGCAGCTGGCGGATTTATTCCGGCCACAAAGTCTGCTGGAGCAATCGCTGCCAAGGATAAGATCATTGGGCCATACATTGCTCTGCTTCCTAAGGCAATCTTCTACCCAGGAACTGTCGGTTCATGGTCAATATGTAAGACAGCGATTATCGCTCCGATGGCAACTGCAGTTAAGAACCCAGCGAAGACGCTGAAAGACATCCAAAAGAAGTGTGATGCGGCAAACGCCTAACACATCTTCATAATTTGTCGCCTCTTTAGGCGATAAATACTTTAAGAAGAGAGGAGGGTTGGAGGTGCAAAGAATGCATCTCCGATTCTCCTCTTCTTAAAAACTTAACCAAAATACATGTACTGAATCTAAAATGTATAACTTTAAGATTAGAATTATTGGCATAAGCCATTAAGAAGTAGTTCTAGGGGGAATCTTTTGAGCAAGAGAATCGGAGCAAAAGACTCACCTTTGCAAGCTCTTCCATGGCTTGGAACCGCGCTCTTTCTCATCGTTGGCTTTGTTTTATGGCCGATGGTTGAACTTTTACTTATGTCATTTCGGCAAGTAGATATTACAGGACTCCTTAAGGGCTGGGCCGGTTTAGAAAACTATCGATCACTCTTTGATAACAGCGACATCAAAGGAGCGATTACAAGAACAGGTATCTGGTTGGTTGTTGTCGTTGCCGCCACAATGGCCCTGTCACTACCATTAGCTCAGTTGCTCAATGCTAAATTTATTGGACAGAAGTTTCTTCGTTATAGCGTCATAGTACCTTGGGCGGCCTCGCTGGTGATTACGGCAACATCTTGGAAATGGATTCTTAATGCTTTTTACGGCACTTTTAATCTAGTCCTTCAAGATTTGCATATAATTGAAGAACCTATTGACTTACTAGGTGATGCAAAATCAGGGTTCATCGTTCTATTGGTAGTTGGTATCGCTGTATCTTTACCCTTTACAACCTATGTTCTACTTGCTGGCTTGCAATCCATTCCGCATGACATCATGGAAGCCGCTCGCGTTGATGGAGCCGGAGCCTGGAAAGGCTATTGGGCGATCGTATTTCCCCTGCTTCGTCCTGCATTCCTTGTTGCCGCCGTCATCAACTCTGTCTACGTCTTCAACTCATTCCCCATCATCTGGGTTATGACACAAGGCGGTCCAGGTTACGAAACCGATAACACAACTACTTTTGCCTACAAAGTGGCCTTCCGTGACCAAGATATTGGGCAATCGGCATCATTAGCAGTCGGAAA
>JBILUX010000050.1:0-7399 GCA_044370765.1 Candidatus Planktophila sp.
TAAAGCTTTCATTTGGTCTTGAGTAAGAACTTCGCTGAAGCAGTGATTGATCTCTTTTGACTGCAGCGAGATGGCAGATTCAGCGATTTTGCGCCCTTTTGCCGTGATGCTCACATCAAAGCATCGTGAATCAGTCGTACTCCTTGATTTCTTTACTAGACCGCTATCTTCCATTCTCGTTACTTGGTGAGACATTCGACTGATTTCCCAACCTAAGCCACGAGCTAAGCGGTTGAGATTCACGGATGGAACGGTTAACTCAGAAAGTGACACAAGAACTATGTATTCAGCTCCAGATATTCCAGAATGATTGGTTATCTGACGGCCAAGGTGAGGGAGAAGGCCGGTACCGATTTTGTGGAATGCACGCCAAGCTTTGGAGTCGAGTTCCTTCATTCCTTTTTGTGCCACTGGAGTATTAAATCAGATATACTTGATATGTCAAGTATTATTCTCCCATTGTCCTAACACTCCTTTTAGGGCGATTTCTTGGGCATTGGTTCATTGCGAGCATGAAGTGAAGGCTTCCGGTACGTAGGCGGCTCTTCTTTAAGGTAAAGCTGTAGCCTTCTCGTCGTGAAGATGAATGTGCCGAGTGAGTTCTCAATACTGGCAATCTTGTGGGGTGGATCTTTTCTTCTTGTGCTTCGAGTCGTCGATGCCTTCGATTGGGCTGGGGCAGTTTCAGTTCGTGCGCTTATCGCGAGCCTTTCACTTTATCTGCTCGCGAAGGTAAGCAATCGAACTCTTGATTTTTCCGTTGGCGCAGTACCATTTTTGATTTCTGGCACAACAACTGTTGCAATTCAACTCATCGGATTGTCCTTTGCTGTACCCCGCATCGGTACAGCTATGACTGCAATTTTGGTGGGATCTATTCCACTGTATTCAGCATTAATCGGACGGTTACTTCACATAGAAAAATTGACGAGAATCGGATACTTCGGATTAGCGCTCGGATTCCTAGGGATTGTTCTATTGGTCGGTTTTCCCAAAGGAAGTACCTCAAAAGAGTATCTACTTGGGATTCTGGTGGCCATCATCGGGTGCATTTCTGCTGCATTTGGAAGTAACTACACAAAGATGAAAATGACCTCGGTTGGAGCCTGGGAACAAGTTATAGGAGCCTTCTTTTTCGGCGGAATACTGACAGCGCCCCTATTGATTTTCGTACCATTTCAACGTACGCCAACTGGGTTGGATTGGTTCAATATCACCGCACTCGCAGTTATGTGCAGCTCGCTGTGTTATGCGATCTACTTTAAATTAGTCGCCGAAATTGGCGCAACGCGGGCTATCAGCGTTGAGTTTTTAGTCACCGTGGTTGCCGTTCTAATCGGCGCACTCTATTTGCATGAGAGCATTTCTTTGATTCAAGTTCTTGGTGGAACGTTGGTAATTGTGGGTTGCATCCTGATTCTTGCCTTATTTGGGATTGGGAAAAGCTCTCCCAGCCGCATTGAAGTTCGGTGAGGTGGCTGGCTGAAAGCTGCAATCTTCTTTTTATTGCTAAACTGCAAACATGAGCCAGCTTCCTCCGTGTCCTGAGTGCAAATCTGAGTTCTCCTATGAAATAGGAGCGCTATTGGTCTGCCCAGAGTGCGCACATGAGTGGAACCCTGCCGAAGAAGGAACTGAAGCGGCCCGCGTCATCAAAGATGCCTCTGGAAATGTTTTGGCTGATGGCGACGATGTCACGATTATTAAGGATATGAAGGTAAAGGGAAGTTCTAACACTCTAAAGGTTGGAACAAAAGTTCGTGGAATTCGCCTCGTTGATGGTCCTGGGGATCACGATATCGAAGCAAAAGTCGATGGATTTGGTCCAATGAATTTGAAATCGATCATAGTAAGAAAGGCTTAAGTTATGGAGTTAATCGAATCAATTGAAAAATATAGGCAGGCAACCGAGGAATTTATCTCCACGGTTTCTAAATTAACAGATGCGCAATTAGATGCGGCAAAAGATCAGGGTTGGACCGCTCGACAGGTAATTCATCATGTCGCTGATAGTGAGGCTCAGTCTTATGCAAGACTACGCCGACTAATTGTTGAGCCCGGCTCTCAAATCCAAGGCTATGACGAAGCCGCCTGGGGCGAGAACAAAACCCTGGGTTATGAAGAACTTCCGATTCAGATTTCACTTGACGTTTTCAAAGCCGTACGGGCCTCTTCGTTGGAAATCTTGAAAAGACTTACGGTGGCTCAATTAGAAAACTCTGGATTTCACAGCGAAGCGGGGGAGTACTCGATACGTACTTGGCTTAAAAATTACATTAATCATCCCATGGAGCATGCGGAACAGGTTCGTTCCGGCTTATAAGGTGATAATTCATATTTCAGGCGTGCAATGATCGCGACTTCTTTAACGCAATGATTACTTTGTTATCAGGGATAAGGTTGCTCTATGTCCAATGACGTTTTGCTTCTAGATGGGGGTCTTTCAACGGCCCTTGAGCAGCTAGGAAACACACTAAATACTTCTTTGTGGTCTGGGGAATTACTCAAGTCGCATCCCGATCAAATCCGAGCTGCGCACAAACTCTTTACCGATGCCGGTGCTGAAATTTTGATAACAAGCTCGTACCAGGTTACTTATCCAGGATGTTTGATGCTGGGCTGGACCAAGGGCGAAGTACATGCAGCACTTATCGCATCAACAGAACTAGCCAGATTTCCTAACGTGAAGGTCGCTGCATCTATTGGTCCGTATGGTGCATTTCTTGCAGATGGTTCTGAGTACCGAGGAAACTATGGCCTTTCTGTTGAAGAGCTCAAAGAGTTCCACCGCGAAAGATTATTTACCCTCATCTCAACAAAACCTGATTTCCTAGCATTTGAAACAGTTCCAGAGATAACAGAGGCACGCGCCTACATTGAACTGATGCAGGAGTGTGGCTCACAAATCCCGTTTTGGATAAGTTTTTCCTGCAAATCAGAGAGCGAACTATGCTCGGGAGAAAGCTTTGCCGATGCTGTACAAATCGTAAATAACTCATCGAACGCTTTTGGCATCGGGATCAATTGCACCGCACCCCATCTAATTTCACCATTACTTAAAAGCGCAAGTTCGAAGATTCCATACATTGTCTATGCAAACTCTGGCCGTACATGGGATGCCTTTGCGAAAAAGTGGGATGGCTCGGGTAATCTAGTATTTGATTCAAGGCTGATTCAAGAGTGGAGAGCTTTAGGAGCATCAATTATCGGCGGATGCTGCGGCGTTGGGCCATCAGATATTGCCGCGCTCGGTCAATTTTTCGATTGATTCTGTAGAATATGAGCATGAGTTCTAACGCCACCCCAATCCGAGCCGAAATCTTTGATACAGGCAATCCAAAAATAAAATCTGCTCGCATTGTGATCGATGCTTCCGCCGAGAGAATCTTTAGTTTGCTGTCAGACCCAAGCCGACACATGGATATTGATGGTTCCAGAACAATTCAAGGAAATTTTAGTGGCCCCACCAAATTGGAGCTTGGATCAAAGTTTGGTATGCAAATGAAGTTGGGTATTAAGTATCGAATTCTCAACACGGTTGTCGAGTTTGAGGAGAACAGAAGAATCGCTTGGCGCCATTTAGGACGGTGGCGCTGGAGGTATGAACTTCGCCCCATCACGCCCAATCAAACTGAGGTTACTGAGACGTTTGATGGCACGACTTCGATTTCTCAACTCTGGCTCAATTGGCGCAAGGCCTACCCTTGGACACAAATAGCCGTGGCAAAAACGCTAGTCCGATTAAAGGAGATCGCCGAAGAGAGTTAGTTCGCTGCCAGCGACAGGTTTGGAAAATTATTGCTCTCTCATGGCAGGGCGGGCACCGTTACAATTAGGCGATGGTTTCAAAGTTTGCCCCCTTCAAAGAGTTCACCTCGATACTCAACCCACACTCGAGCCGAATAATTCTTGGAATCTCTTTAAATGCTATCGGCGGGGGTATGACACTCTCTCTTTTGATGGTTTACCTTCATGATATTCGTGGGTTTACAACAACATTTGGCGGCCTCCTGATGGCATGGGGAGCCTTTACTGGAATTGTAGGAACGGGGCCATTAGGGGCATTAGTTGATCGAATCGGCCCAAAGAAAGTTATTATTCCTGGTCTCATAATCGCCTCAATTTCAGCGTTCTCATTTTCGCAAGTAACTACTCACAGCCAGGCGATATTTTCCATGACTCTTTTTTCCATCGCCGGTCAATGTATTTGGCCGGCCCAAATGGTTATTTTGACGCGGGTTACACCGGAGGCCGATCGTTCAAAGATATTTGGCTTTAACTTCATGTTACTTAATCTAGGCCTCGGTATAGGCGGACTGCTCTCATCACTGATTATTCAAGAGGGCTCTGTTATCTCATTTCAAATTATGTACTGGGTAGATTCCTTTACTTATATCTTGTATCTATTAATAGTTCTAGGGCTCAAGACTCCGCATGCAGGTAAATATATTGCAAAGGAGCATGAGCCTAAAAGTGGTAGTTATCGCGAGATATTTTCCCGCAAGGATCTCACTGTCCTTACATTTGCCGGTGTCGTTCTTTTAACTTTTGGATACGGACCACTTCAATCTGGAATTCCAATTTATGCAACTCAATATCTTGGACTCTCTCCTAAATGGCTTGGTGTGATTTTCGGAGTCAATACAATTGCCATAGTTATATTTCAACCAATAGTCCTCAGAGTTCTCGAAAAGTATTCAAAATACACAGCCCTGATGTCGGTCGGAGTGATTTGGATGCTCTCTTGGCTGGCCGTCGGAATATCACCATATGTTCCACTCTTTGTCGGAGGAATAGCTCTTTGCGTAAGTCAATTGATATTCGCATTTGGCGAAATGGTGCACGCGCCAACTAGCCCAGCGCTATTGCAAGAGTTAACTCCTGAGCATATTCGGGGCCGTGCTAGCGCTTTGATTAGCCTGCAGTGGGGTTTTTCCGGAATCGTCGGCCCCGCTATGGCCGGCGTACTCATCGGTGCCCACCTTGAGCAGTTATGGGTCATATTGATGGCAATCGGAGTTTTGATCCCCATTCCTTTATTTGCATTTGTGAAAAGGCTTAATTCACATGAAAAGGGTCATGCTACCTACTCTTCTTAAGCCATTTCTGACGCTCAGTTTCAGGCAGCTTTTCAATGCTGTAGCGCAACATTGTTCGAGGCATATCTAAGACATGTTCGTTAAGAAAATTTCGTAGAAGAAAAGGATCCCGCTTTCCCACTTCACGCAGTAACCAGCCAACTGCCTTATGGATTAGATCATGAGAATCACCAAGGAGTCGCTCAGAGATCTCCATCGTTGGGGCAAAATCTCCCACTCTGATAAATGCAAAGGTGAACAAAACTGCTATTCGCCGCTCCCATAACGAATTACTTTTAGCCAATTTCAGGAGAGTGGGAAAGGGATCTTTGACCAGCAGTAAATATTCCCCGATTGTCGGTGCTGATACATCTACCAAATCCCAGTTGTTTATTCGTCCCAGTTTCATCTGCTTCATATAGAAATCAAAGATGCTTTTCCTAAACTTTTGATCTGTAGTGGCCTTGAACTGATTTGAAAGAATTATCAACCCGCACAGGCGAATCTCGTGAAATTGTGATGCCGTCAGTTTCTCGATTTCAGATAATTCCAAGTCGCGATAATCCTTTGCAATTATTCGCACTTGAGGAACGGTCAACCCTAAGAAAATATCGCCCTCGCCATATTCACCTGGGGCTGTCTTAAAGAAGCGTTGCATATCATGAGCCCTTGTGGGTTTACGCAGCGCACGCAACTCAGCTATGGCCTTAGTCGCAGTGGGCTCTTTTTTCATTTAATCGTGGCAATCAAATCGGCTGCGCAAATATCGCATCGTGTACATACTGGGCCAGCCCCCGAACGCGATCGTCGTAATACTTTTTAAAGCGTTCATCAGCGACATACATGAGTGCCAAGTTCTTCTGCATTTCTACCGAACAGTCGTAGAACCATTTAGTGATTGCTGAGCGGTGTGCGGCTACGGCAGCTTGCGCCTCGGGCGAAGTAATATCAAGGCTATTTCCAAAGGCGTAAACGAAGAGTTCCGTTGCAGCTTCTTGATCTACCTTGGCTAGCGCGAAATCCTTGTGCGAATACTTCGAAGTGTTCGCTTTGGATTGTCGATATGCATCAGTATCACCCCAGCGCTCTTCGACTTCACTCTCATATTGATCCACGTGAAAAGTATATAACGGGGGAATTTATGAATATTTAACACGAGAGCTCAATCTTTACGGCAGAATCTAGCCATGGGTTCGAAAATCAAGGTTGAGCTGTTAACGCCGGATCAGTGGCAGCGGTTGCGCGATATTCGTCTCCGCTCGTTGAAAGAGAGCCCGCATGCATTCGGAGGCCAACTAGAAGTCGAGAGCAAGTTTCTTGAGAGCCAATGGCGTAACAAGTTCACTACTTTGGATTATCTGATTGCCTCACTTAATGGAGTGGACATCGCAACAATGTATGTGGAGACATTTGCTGGCGACCACGATGCAACATGTTGGATTGGAGGATGCTGGAGCGACCCGCTCTATCGCGGACAAGGTGCATTAAGAGCGCTGTTTGGTTATGTAGATATCCACGTAAAGGAGAAAGGCTGGCAGAGGCAGGGCCTGGGGGTTTGGGCAGACAATGAGAGTGCAATCGCTGCCTATCGTGCCATTGGCTTTGGAAATATTGGCGACAAACAGCCAAGTGAGCGCCACCCGGGACGTTTTTATATCCATATGGTGCGAGATAGTGTTGCCAAATGATTATCGATGTCTGGCCAGAAGAGAAAGTAGGATTGAGCCATGAGCCAAGAGAAATTAGCTGAATTCGTAAAGAACCATGAAGCATTCATGGCGCAGGCCAGGAAAATCGATTCAGCCAATGTGCTTGTTTCAAAAGAAGCTGGTGAGTGGTCTCCGGCCTTTGTTATGCACCATGTAGCAGATGCAGAGATGCACTTTGCCATTCGCTATTTCAATGCACTCACTATCGATTCACCACCGATAATTCCATTTGAAGAGGATGCCTACCCATCGGTTCTTAACTATGCAGGTCGAGATTGGTCTAATTCGCTATCTATTATTGAGTCAATCGGGAATTTAGTTCGCGTTGCCCTTACTCCGATTTCAAGTGAGCAGTGGGAAAGACTATCTATCCATCCTGATGCAGGTGAAGTTACTGTCTCATTCTTGATTGGCAAGGCCTGTAATCATATGGCCGCACATACAGAACAGCTTAAGAACTTAATCTAATTATTTCCTAAGTAACCCTGGATTTACGCCTAGACCCATAGAGGCATCGATGACAGCACCGTGCAGTATTTTTCCTGAATCTGATGCCAAGAAGAAGCCAAGTTCGGCGATTTCTGTAGGTTCGATTAAACGTGACTTCGGAAG
>JBILUX010000051.1:0-7322 GCA_044370765.1 Candidatus Planktophila sp.
TGTCTGGGCAGATGAAACTCGTGGGCCAAATCTTACTAAGGTAATGGCAGCAAAGGGTGACTGGGTTCCTGGTTACACCGTCAAGATTGTAACTTTCTCAAGCTACTCAGCTTTGGGAGCAGCACTAGATAAGGCAACTGGCACAACTGGTCCAGATATTTTCGTCGGAGGAAATGACTGGGTAGTTGCTTCTGCAAAGAGCGGAAAGCTTGCTCCGGTTACATTGACTGCATCACAGAAGGCTCAGTTCACTAAGAGCCAACTTTATGATCTTACCTATGCAGGTAAGCTTTATGGAGTTCCACTAGATATTAACAACGTCGGAATGATTTTCAACACGAAGCTTGTAACCACTGCTCCAAAGACTTTTGGCGACATGGTTGATTTCTATAAGGCTAACAAAACTAAGTTAAACCTTAAGAATGGTCTTTGTGTAACTGGTGGCGGAATGTCATGGGGCGCACTTTCAGTCTTCTCGGCACTTGGTGCAGATCCATACCAGATGACTTCCAGAGGCGCAGTTGATGTTAATAGAGGTTTCAACCCAACAACATTCGGCGCAAACATGAAGAAGTATTTAATTGATCCAGCTACCGGCAAGAGCAATGGTTTCTGGGCTTCATCAAATACAACATGTAATGATGACTTCTATTCTGGAAAAGTTCCTTACTCCATCATCGGTAACTGGGAGTGGAAGACATATGTTGACAAGGGATTTGATATGAACTTGCAACCAGTTCCTAGCGTCAACGGTGGCTACGGTCGCATGTTTGGTAGCGTAAGCGGAGCTTTCCTTACCTCTTTCGCTGAAAAGCACGGCGTAGCAGTTGGAGCGAAGTCACTTCTAGTGAACTTCTTCGCATCAACTCCAGGACAAGTTGCCTACGAGAAGATCGAAGGACGACCACCTGCTGCAAAGGGTGCTCAGGCAGATCCAACTGTCAGCGAAGCCCAAAAAGGCTTTGGACGTGCAGCAACACTTGCTGGAATTCCTCAGATTGGTGCCATCTTGGATAACAAGGCTGGCGGATCAAACTACTGGGATTCAAGCGGTGATTACTGGACACAGACACTCATCAACGGAAAAGATGCAACAACCGAGGCACGAAAGCTAGCAGCAATTTGGCGAGCAAACGTATCTGCTGCGAAGTCGCTCCTCTAAAAGGATCGCTTTTAGGTAATAGCTTGTGAAGAATAGGTGACGTGGGTGGGTGAAACTCCCGCCCACGTCACCTATTTCATTATTTATTGCATGACATGAGAAAGAACGGTAAACGCCAGTGAGTGGATTAATGCGAGGTAAATTTGCACTAGTTGCAAAGATTATCTTCCTTGGAATCACCACCGCTATTTTGGCGCTATTGGCAGAGAGTGCATTTGCCCAGAAGCAGTACGTTATAGGTTCATTTATTCTGGTTGCAGCCATTGCGCTAAATATTGTTTACCTGACCAGCATTTCAATTCCATTCAAATTCTTCTTGCCAGGAATTCTCTTCTTCATAGCATTCGTAATTGCACCGATATTCTTCACAGTTCAAATGTCCGGGTTTAAGTACCAGACTGGAAACTACATTGATAAAGCAGCGGCCCTTGAGCAGGTAGTAAGCCTCGGCGCGCAACCGGATGCCGAAGGGACCACCTTCGATATTATGGTCGGGCGATCTTCATCAAACGAGTATGCGATTCTCGTCTCAGACATAGCCAATAATAAGTTTTTTGTATCTACACCAACTCAAAGAATTGATATCCCTGCAGCCTCTGCGACATTTAATGAGTATGGAGTGGCGATAACAGCCCCGGACTTTAATCCGATGTCTGCCGATGCCTTAGCTGCCGATGATGCCTATTCAAAGATTAGATATAAATATGAAGGTGACTACTACATCGCAATTGAAAACCAAAATGCTGGTGGTGTCTTTAGGCAGGAGCTGAGCTACTCTGCCGAAACAGGTGTGTTGACCAATGTCTTTACAGGTGAGACATATGTAGATAACCGACGTGGAAATTTTGCAAAAGTTGGAGATCCAAGCGTGTTACTCAGCCCCGGCTGGCGCGCCCCAATCTGGTTTGAAAACTACAGCAGGCTTGTGACCGATCAAAAGGTGCGAACACCTTTGATTCGAGTCTTCATCTGGACCTTCTCCTTTGCCCTGTTTTCCGTACTAAGTACTTTTGCCCTTGGTTTACTTCTAGCTATGTCGCTCAATCGCCCCATGAGGGGTCGCCGCATTTATCGATCTGTCTTGATTCTGCCCTACGCCATGCCGAGCGTGATGAGTATTTTGATTTGGGCAGGAATGTTTGACTCTGATTTTGGTGCAGTAAATAGCATCTTGCATACAGACATCCATTGGTTACAGAATCCAAGCCTTGCCCGTGGAATTGTTTTGCTGGTCAACTTATGGCTGGGCTTTCCTTATTTCTACCTCATCTGCTCTGGATCTTTGCAGGCGATTCCAAATGAACTATTAGAGGCCGCGGCCATTGATGGCGCAAATCCGCGGCAGGTATTTAGGAAAATCACCCTTCCGCTCCTTCTACAGATTCTTTCGCCTCTGCTTATCGCATCCTTTGCCTTCAATTTTAATAATTTTAATTTGATTTATCTGTTAACAGGCGGCGGCCCGACGCAAACTCTCAATGGAGAAATTGCTGGAGCGACCGATATCTTAATCAGTTATACATACAAGATCGCCTTTGGAACTAATTTTCAAGACTTTGGTTTAGCAAGTGCAATATCCGTCATTATTTTCCTCATTGTTGCTTCGATTTCTATGTACGGTCTGCGACGCTCTAAAGTTATGGAGACTTTCGGATGAACAAATGGATGAGAGAAAATCTCTGGCGACACAGTATTGCAATCGCCACCTGTCTTTTTTCGCTCTTCCCACTCTATTTAGTCATTCTTTCATCGCTTAAAACCAGTGGCAGTTTGCAAGTTGGATCCTTTATTCCTCATGAAGTCTCCTTGGACAACTTTCGCTTCTTATTCGAATCGCCAAAAACGCCATACGTCCTTTGGTTCAAGAATTCATTAGTTATAGCGTCAACCGTCGCGATTAGCTCTGTATTTATCGGGGCTGCATCTGCTTATGCTTTCAGCCGCTTGAAATTCAAAGGCAAGAAACTTGGAATTCGACTATTGCTCTTGGTGCAAATGTTTCCAGCAGTACTTGCCATCTCAGCTGTTTATGTCATCATGGAGAGGGTCTACACCTTTGCTCCTAATATAGGTTTAGGTAGTCAGGGCGGTTTGATCCTCGTTTACTTAGGTGGATCAATGGGAGTCAATATCTGGCTGCTTAAGGGCTTTGTAGATTCAATTCCCGCCGAACTAGATGAAGCGGCCAAGATCGATGGCGCAAGCCCAGTCCAGACTTATTGGTTGATATTCCTTCCCTTGGCAACTCCTGTATTAGCCGTTGTTTGTTTACTAAGTTTTATCGGAACTTTTAATGAGTTCATTTTGGCCCGACTCTTCCTCGTTGAGATGGAAGGTAGAACAATCGCAGTAGGACTTCAACAGTTTATTGGTGGTCAGTACGCCTCTAACTGGGGACCATTTGCTGCAGGATCGATTTTGGCATCGATCCCAATCGTTATTATCTTCCTATCGCTTCAGCGGTTCATTGTTAATGGCTTAACGGCTGGATCTGTTAAGGGATGATGAAACGAAAGTCGGCTCTGGCTTTCTTAACTACTCTCTTTCTCTGTGCTACCTCATTCTCGTTTGCAGCGCCTAGCCCGAGCGCAAATATTCATGTCGGACTCTCTAATGATCTGATCTATTTTGTAATGCCAGATCGCTACAGAGATGGCAACAGCTCTAATAACAAGCTCCCAGGATTTGATCCGACGGAGACCGCTTTCTATCACGGTGGAGATCTCAAAGGCCTGACCGGTACCTGCGCTCCTGGTGATGATGGATTGGCTCGAATAAAGGCAATGGGCTTTACCGCAGTCTGGGTGACACCTTTAGTACGGCAGTCAACACCAACGGTTGTTTCGGCCGGTTACCACGGATATTGGGGAGTTGATTTTCTCAACGTTGACCCACATCTGGGCACTAATGCCGACCTAGTCGCCTTTTCGGCTTGTGCTAAAAAGCTGAAGCTGAAATTGATTTTAGATATCGTGACGAACCATACCGCCGACATTATTCAGTACAACGGAACTGAAGCCTATATTCCGAGCAATTGGGCAAAAATTAAGAATCCAAGCTGGCTCAATGACCTCGGTAATTATCACAACGTAGGCGATACCGGAAAGTGTTGGGGAGATGGAGATTGCACGACGCTTGGCGATTTTTACGGACTTGATGATTTGGCCACTGAAAAACCAGTGGTGTACAACGGCTGGGCCGATGTTTATGGACAATGGATAGAGAAGTATGGATTTTCTGGATTTAGGGTCGATACCGCAAAACATGTCGATACTGAGTTCTTCAAAAATTGGCAGCCATTGATTCTACAGAAAGCGAAATCTGCCGGAATCTCTAATTTTACGCTCTTCGGAGAGGTTACAAATCCAACGGCTTTTGGACTTATGACATTCGTGCGCGAGAATAAAATTCAAACAGTTCTCGACTTTCCCTTTCAAACAAATGCTACGGGCTTCGCATCGGGCATTAATGACGCTGCAAGCCTGCGTACATTTTTCCTTACCGATGACTATTACACGAGCCCAACTTCCTCGGCGAGTAATCTCGTCACATTCTTAGGAAACCACGATATGGGGCGCGTGGGGTTCCTCCTGAATTCAATGAAGATTCAAACACCCTCTGAGCTTTTAGCTCGAGATCAACTTGCTCATGCGCTGATGTATTTTTCACGTGGAATCCCAACCGTCTATTACGGCGATGAAGTAGGTATGACCGGCAGTAATAACGGAGACGACCAAATGGCACGTCAAGATATGTTTGCCACGAAGGTACCTGATTGGAAGAGTGAACTGCGCATAGGAGGAAAACCAGTCGGTAACGGAAATTCCTTCGCCCTTACAAAATCTAACCTATTGGCAAAATACCTTACCCAGCTCGCAAAACTACGCGCCGCACATCCAGCTCTGGCTAATGCAACGATGCAAACTCGTTTAGCCAAGGGATCGGTGTATGCCATCTCCAAGAAAGATCCATCGGAAAACCGTGAATATGTAGTTGCATTTAATAATGGGGCAAAACCAATGAGTATTGAAGTAAACACCGCGACCTCAACAGGCGGTTGGAAAATCATTTTAGGTAAGGGTGCCTACGCAACTTCTGGCGCAACGTTAAAGTTCATTGTTCCTGCTCTCTCAACCATTGTGCTCCGAGCTAACAACGTGATCGATAGCATGAAAGTTACATCAGGAAAGATATCGGCCAGAGTGGATGATATGACTGGCTATTACCAGGCTTCGGCGAGTTTGACCTCACGCGATCTCTTGTCGGTTGAGTTCTTCGCAAGAACATCAACGAGTTCTTCGTGGACCTCTCTAGGCACTGATTCAAACGCTCCCTACAGTGTATTCATCAACCCACAAGAGATTCTCGGAGAAAGTATCGAGATAAAAGCACGTGCTACTAATTCGAAAGGAGAGGCTCTTGAACTCCCAACTACACAGTTCACTATTCCCGCACCATGATGGCAGCGAGCTCTATGTCAGTAATGCCGCGCCTGTTATCGGTGATTCAGTAACCTTAAAAGTACGCGTCCCACATGCATATAATTTTGCTAAAGCCTTTATTCGTCTCTATCACGATGGCGAGCCACGAAGTTTTGAATTGAAAGCTGGGAAAAAGGGCGATGTTGAAACATGGTGGTCGGTAAAAGTTTCGATTGAGAATCTCTCAACGCTCTATCGCTTCGTTTTCGTAGCTGAAGGAAAATATGAGTGGCTCAATGCCGCTGGCTGTTTTGACCATGACGTCCACTCAAATAATGATTTTCAAATTGTGGCAGTTCCGGCCTATCCCCAATGGATCAAGTCATCGGTCTTCTATCAAATATTTCCAGATCGTTTTGCAAAATCAAAAGATGCGCACCCGATTCCAGATTGGGCAGAGCCTCGAGAGTGGAATGAACTCCCACGTGGGCGTAGCACGTACACCGGGCGAGAGTTATACGGTGGAGATTTAAAGGGCGTAGAGCAGCACCTTGATTATGTTACCGATCTTGGAGTCAATGGAATTTACTTCACGCCGTTTTTTCCAGCACGGTCAAATCATCGCTATGACGCAAGTAGTTTTGACCACGTTGATCCAATTTTGGGTGGCAATAAAGCGATGTTTAGCTTGGTTGCCGCCGCCAATAAGCGGAAGATTCGCCTGCTCGGTGATTTAACATCTAATCACTGTGGCGCGGGCCATCCATGGCTGGCAAAGGCGATTAAGGACAAGAAATCAAAAGAACGCGGATATTTTTATTGGGATAAGTCGGTCAAGCATGGTTATGTCGGATGGTGGGACTTAGCCTCCCTCCCAAAGTTGAATTTCAACTCCAAGGCTTTACGTAAAGCGATGTATGCCGGTAAAAACTCGATTGTAAAGAAATGGTTATCACCGAAATTTGGTATGGCGGGTTGGCGCATTGATGTTGGAAATATGACTGGGCGCTTAGGCGCTGACGATATGCATGATGAGGTCATGCGCGGTATTCGACAGGCAATGGATGAGGTCAAACCAGATGCTTGGCTCGTCGCAGAAAACGGTGACTTCGTTGCAAGTGATCTAAATGGTTTAGGTTGGCATGGAGCGATGAATTATCAGGGCTTTATGCGCCCGGTATGGAACTGGGTTAACAAGAACTCAACGATTGGCGGAGGCTTTCAAGGCCTGCCATTTTCTATGCCGAAAATTAATGGACGACAATTGGTTGAGAGCATGACCCAGTTTAGTGCGGCAATTCCATGGCGATCATTAGTTGCGAGCATGGTCTTGCTTGATTCGCACGACACGGCCCGTATGCGCACGGTCGTTCTTGGTGATAAAGCCGTTCACCTATCAGCAAAGGCATTGATGCTTTCTTATCCTGGCGTCCCATCGATTTTTGCTGGGGATGAGATTGGCCTTGAGGGCGCCTGGGGTGAGGATGGCCGACGAACAATTAATTGGGAGGATCGTTCAGACTGGGACCATGAGTTTCTAACTCAGATCAAGCTACTTATAGAGATTCGTAGACACCGCGATGGCCTTATCAATGGCGGTTTACGCTGGCTTGCCGTTGAGGATGATTACATCGCATTCTTACGAGAGTCTAAGAAAGAGTCGATTCTTGTCTTCATTTCACGAAAAGAAGTCAAAGCCACCCTTGATTTAAAACCATATGGTTATGTAATTAAGCAGA
>JBILUX010000180.1:0-2564 GCA_044370765.1 Candidatus Planktophila sp.
AGCAGGCCTTCATTAATCTCGCGAAGTGCGATAGAAAGCGGCTTCTCATGAACATGTGTCTCTACGAGTGGTCCAACGTACTCAAGTAGGCCCTCACCAAGCTGTGAATAGTAAGCGTTGATCTGACGGGCACGCTTAGCTGCATAGAGAACGAGGCTGTACTTAGAGCCACTTTTCTCTAGAAGTTCGTCAATCGGTGGATTTGTGATGCCATCCATAGCCATACCCCGCTCATATCAATGTTAAAACCATGTGGTCAAGAGGTCAATGCTATCAGTTGTTCAACAACTCGCTCGACCTGATCATTGACGATTACCAGGTCGAAGAATGAGGCGGCTGCGAGCTCCTCTTGGGCCAGTTGCAAGCGCTCAGCACGTCGCTCAGGTGTATCGGTTCCACGGGCGATAAGGCGCGAAACAAGCTCCTCCCATGAAGGTGGCTCCAAAAAGACAAGGATTGATTGCCGCAGATGCGCCTTTACCTGTCTGGCGCCTTCGACCTCAATCTCTAAAAGAACATTGCGTCCGGCGAGTAGGGCCTCTTCGACTGCGGCGCTCGGCGTTCCATATCTACTTCCTGCAAACTCAGCCCACTCTAGAAACTCATCACTGCGCACTCGGCGCGAAAATTCATCATCACTGATAAAGAAATAATCAACACCATCATGCTCATTAGATCTGGGCGCCCTAGTTGTTGCCGAAACACTGACCCAGAAATCACCCGATGCGCGCAGGCGCGCAGCCACCGTGCTCTTACCAACTCCCCCAGGACCTGAGAGAACGAGTAGCTTGCCGGGAGTTAACGCATGTAATGATTTCATAAACTCGTTTCGTAGCTCTTTAATTTGATGACGTCCCAATCCACCAATTCTACGGGTTGGAGAAATATTTAATCGCTCCATCAAGGAGCCTGCCCGAACTTTTCCAACGCCAGTTAGCGCCTCTAACAACTCTCTCACTCGCATCTTTGCAATAGCATCTTCATTAGCGGCTATTTCAAGAACTGCATCGATAGAGAACTCACCTGTTTTAACTTTTGCTTTCACCTCAGCACGACGTTTGCGAGACTGCGCCGCCTTTAAAAGGGCGGCAGTACGCTCCTCAGCAGTCAATATCGGAGGAGCTCCCATACAAGAAATCTAGTCCACAATTGAAAATTTAGAGAATCTGTGCGCAGATTTGCTCGGTCCGCTCTCGCATCGCCAACCCACCCTGGCTCCAGAACGATGTAATCGGACGTCCTATGACAACTAGATCCGCGCCCTTATCTATCGCATCTTGCGGAGTCATCGTCCGTTTCTGATCATCGCCCGCAGCACTATCTGTAGGGCGAACACCCGGGGTAATGATCGTGATCTCTTTACCGACGCTCTGGCGAATTGCGAGGATTTCAAGTGGAGAACAGACAATTGCACGAGCACCAGCTAAGACGGCAAGCTTTGCTAAGCCAACTGCACTATCAAGTGCATTATCTTTAAAGCCAATTTCCGAGACATCGCTCTCAGAGAGTGAGGTCAAGATCGTTACTCCTGTGACAAAAGTTGATGGGACTGCCTGCGCGGCTGCGGTAATCATTGCGCTGCCACCCGAGGCGTGCACTGTTAAATACTTCACGCCAAGAGATGAGATAGATGTAGCGGCACCAGAAACTGTATGTGGAATATCGTGAAGCTTAAGATCTAAAAAAATATCACTATCCGTAGAACTAGAAATCGCGCGAACGCCCTCTTGCCCAAAATTTAAGTAGAACTCCAAACCCAATTTATAGACAGCTATCAACCCTTGCGTGGCTTTAACCCATGCAATCGCAATCTCTAAATCCGACGTGTCTACTGCCAATACAATCGGCGCCTTAATACTCATCTTATTTGGTCTCCTCTACACGATGTGCGAATCCCACTGCATCTCTAAGAGATGCGAATCCCTTAAGGGCAAGCAAATCTCGTAACTCGTTTGAAATATTTATCAACGCCATTGGATTACCGAAGCTGGCAGTTCCAATAGAGACGCCACTTGCACCTGCTGCAATCATTTCGAGTGCATCGCGCCCATTTGAAATTCCGCCCATTCCAAGAATAGGAATCTTTGGCATCGCCTCATGAACTTGATATACGGCACGAACAGCGATCGGCTTTATGGCAGGTCCTGACAGGCCACCAGTTTTGCCACCTAAATGTGGACGCATGGTGTCGAGGTTGATGACCATTCCAAGGACGGTATTAATCAGAGCTAAAGCATCGGCGCCGGCATCGACGACACCTTTGGCAATAGATACTAGATCTGTTACATCGGGAGAGAGTTTTGCAATTATTGGAAGCTCGCCTCCAAGAGTTCGACGAACTCCATCAATCACTCGCCTCGATGCCTCAGGATCGCATGCAAAGACCAGGCCCCGATTTTCAACATTTGGACATGAGATATTTACTTCAACTGCGCTTATTCCGGAGACAGAGCGGAGTTTTCTTGCAAGCGTTGCATACTCCTCTATCGTCTCCCCCGCTATTGAAACAATAATGCGCGCCTTTTGCTCAATTAAGTAGGGAATATCTTTAGCTATAAAGGCAT
>JBILUX010000102.1:0-4603 GCA_044370765.1 Candidatus Planktophila sp.
TGGTCGACCAGTACGTGCCTTGTTCATGACCGACTTTGTGACTACTCCGCCGATATCGTGCAGAGGGAAGAACTGCGCTAGTTCACGACCTGAACTGGCACAGCCGCTTGCTGTAAAGATTGGTGAAGGAAACCAAGCATTAGCAATCGTCGTTGAAAAATCTACCGTCGTCATAGAACCTGACCAACTTTATCCCACTGCACAAATGCACCATCCATAACTGGGCCATCGATACATGAGCGAAGCATTGAAACATCACCGGCTTCATCTGCAACAGGTAGAACGCAGGTCATGCAAATACCGATTCCACATGCCATCGACTCCTCCACGGCACATTGATGCACAACTTCTGTACCGCTAGTAATCGCATTTATCGCTGCGAGCATCGCCATTGGTCCGCAGGAATAGACAACTGCGATATTAAGATCGGTAATTAAGCCTGCAATCGGATCCGTAACACGACCCATCTGCCCCATCGAACCATCTTCTGTATAGATCCGAAGTGAGTTAACTGCGCGTTTACCCTCCATTGGTGCGTAGATTTTGCCTGCAGTGCTTGCTCCCAGCAACATATCCACTCTGCATCCACGCGCATTTAGAACTTCGGCTAAGCCAAATAGTGGAGCCGATCCATAACCTCCCCCTACTAACAGGACTGGTACTGGCTCCGTTGGAATTCCAAAGGCCGTCCCGAGAGGCACAACTACATCTAATATCGCACCCTCTATCTGGGAACAGAGCCATTTACTTCCCTGACCATGTGGCGCGATGATGAGCTCCATCGTTCCACCGAAAGTCGAGTTAGTGGCGACCCTCGAGATCGCAAAAGCTCTACGCAAAATCATGCGTGATGTATCCCCGCCAACACTAATGGCAACAAAGTTGCCGGGCTTACACAGTTTGGCACTATCTCCGATATTAACTATCAACTGGTGGTATTGACCCACTCGCTTATTACTCATCAATACTGCCTGCATTGACGTTGCGCTTTTATTTATGGTAGCCATTCTTATGCAAGCCACTCTTGAAGTGATTTGATTGAGAGTTCCGAGCTCTGAATAAAACGAATACCCTCCACCGCTGCACTAAATCCTGCGGTGGTGGTAATAATAGGAATAGATCGCTGCACTGCAGCTGTACGAATGAGCCAACCATCTGCTCGCGTACCCCGACCCACTGGTGTATTTATCACTAAATCAATCTCTCCCGAGTTAATTATTTCCACGATAGTTGGCTCACCCAAAGGTCCCGTACCATCTGAGTTTTTTCGAACAGATACCGAAACTACTCCATGTTCGGCTAAGTATTGAGAAGTGCCGGTAGTGGCTAAAATTCTAAAACCGAGGCTAGCTAGGCCACGTGCTCCATCTATGCCAGATGCTTTATCTTTATCGGCAAGTGAGATAAACACTGTTCCACTCTTTGGAAGTGGGCCAAATGCCTGAATCTGCGATTTAGCATAACTCTCTCCAAAGCTTGGAGAGATGCCCATTACTTCTCCAGTTGAACGCATCTCAGGACCCAAGATTGCATCAACACCTCGGCCATCACTCCTTCGGAAGCGATTCCATGGCAATACCGCCTCTTTTACCGATACGCCCTTGGCAACGCCATCACCAGAAATTGGAAGTATCCCTTCACTGCGAAGTTCGGCGATAGTTGAACCAAGTGAGATACGGGCAGCGGCCTTAGCTAAGGCCACTCCCGTAGCTTTACTGACAAATGGCACCGTTCGCGATGCTCGGGGGTTGGCTTCCAAAACGTAGAGAATCTCCCCCGCTATGGCGAATTGAATATTTATCAAACCAAGAACACCAACGCCTTGGGCAATCTTTGTCGTTGCAACCTTAATCTCTTGCAGCTGGAGCTCCGTAATCGTCATTGATGGGAGAACGCAGGCGCTATCTCCGCTATGAATTCCAGCCTCTTCAATATGTTCCATTACTCCGCCAAGGAATAACTCTTTGCCATCGAAGAGAGCATCCACATCAATCTCAATAGCGCTGTCCAGGAAGCGATCTACCAATACAGGG
The DNA here is from genome assembly GCA_044370765.1 of Candidatus Planktophila sp. Taxonomy (GTDB): domain Bacteria; phylum Actinomycetota; class Actinomycetes; order Nanopelagicales; family Nanopelagicaceae; genus Planktophila. The sequence continues at coordinate 2,034 of JBILUX010000102.1, forward strand.
TGATCGGGAGTGATGTCTGTGGCTCGAGAAATAAATCCTGCAAGAGAGTTATCGTCATAAACAATCTCCATACCGCGACCACCTAAGACAAATGATGGTCTAACAAGAACTGGGTATCCAATGCGACTAGCAATCGTGATCGCCTCTAACTGCGATGATGCCATTCCGAACTCTGGTGCATTGAGCCCTTGATCGGCCAAAATTTGACCGAATGCACCGCGCTCTTCAGCCAAATTAATCGCCTCAGGAGAGGTGCCTAGAATAGTTACGCCATTGTCTTTGAGACCTGCAGCAAGACCTAATGGAGTTTGACCACCAAGTTGGGTAATCACGCCTAAAAGTGGACCGGCAAGACTCTCCGCATGAATGACCTCGAGAACATCCTCTAACGTTAGCGGCTCGAAATATAGGCGATTGCTCGTGTCGTAATCAGTTGAAACTGTCTCTGGGTTGCAGTTGATCATGATCGTTTCATATCCTGCTTCACGTAATGCAAATGAGGCATGGACACAGGAGTAGTCAAACTCGATTCCTTGTCCGATTCGATTGGGACCACTACCTAAAATAATAACTGCTGGTGTTGTGCGAACCCGAACTTCGCTCTCCTCTTCATAACTTGAATAATGATAGGGAGTGAAGGCTTCGAACTCACCAGCGCACGTATCTACTGTTTTATAAACGGGGCGAATTGATAAGTGATGTCTAATCTGCCTGACTTCATCCTCACTTATTCCACGAAGCGTTGCGATCTGTGCATCTGAAAACCCACCGGATTTTGCATCCCGTAGAAGTTCTGCACTCAAATCCCCCGGTTGGGAAATGATCGCTGCCTGCTCATTGATAATTTGAATCTGACGAAGGTACCAAGGGTCGATCTTGCAGGCTTCGAAGATCTCATCGATTGTCGCTCCAGCCCACATTGCACGCTGTACTTGCTGAAGACGATACTCCGTCGGAATCTTGATAGAAAGCAGGAGCTCATTCTTCTGGTTCTCGTTGAGCTCTGGCCACGTGAAGATCGCCTCCTTTCTTTCAAGGGAGCGCAGCGCCTTCATTAACGCCTCAGCAAATGATCGGCCAATAGCCATCGCCTCGCCGACGCTCTTCATCGTTGTTGTTAAGCGCGGATCTGCATCGGCAAACTTCTCGAAAGCAAAACGAGGAACTTTCACAACCACATAATCCAGAGAGGGCTCAAAAGAGGCGGGAGTTACTTTGGTAATGTCATTATTGATCTCATCTAAGGTATATCCAATCGCCAATTTCGTAGCGATTTTTGCAATGGGAAAGCCCGTTGCCTTCGATGCTAAAGCGCTGGAACGGGAAACGCGTGGATTCATCTCTATAACGATTATTCGGCCAGTTGCAGGATTTACTGCGAATTGAATATTGCAGCCTCCAGTTTCAACACCTACTTCACGGATGATATCTAGAGACAGATTACGTAGTCGCTGATACTCGACATCGGTTAGTGTCATCGCCGGTGCAACCGTTATTGAATCACCCGTATGTACTCCCATGGGATCAATATTTTCAATGCTGCAGACAATCACAACGTTATCTTTGTGATCTCGCATAACTTCAAGCTCATACTCTTTCCACCCAATAATCGACTCTTCTAGTAGTACTTCAGAAGTTGGACTGTGACGTAGGCCTGCTCCTGCAATTTGCCTGAGCTCTTCGGCATCAAATGCAATTCCAGATCCGAGACCACCCATCGTGAACGAGGGCCGCACGACAACTGGATAACCTAAAGTTTCAACGCCTTGAAATATCTCTTCAATAGTGTGACAGATAACCGACTTGGCTGACTCGCCACCAACTTTTGCCACTATCTCACGAAAAAGTTCGCGGTTTTCTCCACGATTGATCGCATCAACATCGGCTCCTATAAGGCGAACACCATACTTTGTTAAGATTCCCGCCTCAAAGACTGCAATCGCTGCATTGAGAGCGGTCTGCCCACCAAGAGTTGCAAGAACGGCATCAGGTCTCTCGTGGGCGATAATCTTTTCAATCGCATCCGGTGTAATTGGCTCAATATATGTAGCGTCGGCAAATTCGGGATCGGTCATAATCGTTGCTGGGTTTGAGTTAATGAGAACAACTCGAATTCCCTCTTCACGCAGAACTCGACAGGCCTGAGTACCTGAGTAATCGAATTCGCATGCCTGACCAATCACGATGGGCCCACTACCGATGACCAGCACAGATTTAATGGAGGTATCTAAAGGCATTATGCACGCGCTTTCTTCTTCATTAACTCTACGAAGCGATCAAAGAGATAGGCGGCATCATGAGGTCCTGCAGCTGCCTCTGGGTGATATTGAACTGAAAATGCAGGGCGATCAAGAAGTTGCAACCCCTCAACGACTCCATCATTGAGTGAGACGTGTGTGACTTCTCCAATTCCATATACCGTTGAGAATGTGGCATCGGTGGGCGCTTTGAGGGCAAAGCCATGGTTATGGGATGTGATTTCAACTTTGCCCGTGTTCTTGTCAATTACTGGTTGATTAATTCCACGATGACCGAAGGTCAATTTATATGTTTCAAAACCAAGAGCACGG
>JBILUX010000186.1:0-6633 GCA_044370765.1 Candidatus Planktophila sp.
ACAAGCTGCGAAAAACCGTGGATATATTCCACCATATCTTCCACCCCTCTCTTTCTACCCTTTGAAATAAAAGCTTTACCCACAAAAAAACCCACATCTCCATCCTTTATCCACAACTTATCCACACCTTGGGGGCAAGTAATATCAAAAGGGAGATTTCGGACAATTACCTCGCTTGCTGCTTAATCCTGTTGGTGAGCTCAGTGACCTGGTTGTAGATCGATCTGCGCTCAGCCATCAGTTGACGGATCTTGCGGTCGGCGTGCATGACCGTTGTGTGGTCACGCCCTCCGAATGTTTGGCCGATCTTTGGGAGAGAGAGCTCTGTTAACTCACGGCATAGATACATAGCGATCTGGCGGGCGTTGACTAAGACGCGAGAGCGAGAGGTGCCGCACAGGTCATCGATCGTGAGCGAGAAGTAGACGGCCGTCTGAGCCATGATGGTCGCCCCGGTTATCTCAGGATTGCCCTCGTTTGGAATCAAATCCTTTAAAACAATCTCAGCCAGCGATAAATCCACACTTTGGCGGTTCAAGGATGCGAAGGCGGTAACACGGATTAAAGCACCTTCAAGCTCGCGGATATTTGAAGAGATTTTGCTAGCAATATATTCCAGAACATCATCTGGGGCATTTAATTTATCTTGCGCCGCTTTTTTTCGAAGGATAGCGATGCGCGTCTCAAGTTCAGGTGGCTGAATATCGGTAATCAAACCCCACTCAAAACGGCTACGCAAACGATCTTCCAAAGTAGTTAACTGTTTTGGGGGACGGTCGCTAGAAATAACAATCTGCTTGTTGGCGTTATACAAAGTGTTAAATGTATGGAAGAACTCTTCCTGTGTTCGCTCTTTGTTTTCTAAAAACTGGATGTCATCAACAATTAAAACATCAAGATCTCGATAGCGCCGTTGGAAGGCCGAGGCTTTATCATCACGAATTGAGTTAATAAAGTCATTAGTAAACTCTTCAGATGAAACATAACGCACGCGAACATTTCCATATAGCTCTTTAGCGTATGCCCCAATAGCGTGCAGGAGATGGGTTTTACCTAAGCCAGACTCACCATAAATAAACAATGGGTTATAAGCTTTGGCTGGTGCCTCAGCAACAGCGACAGCTGCGGCATGAGCGAAGCGATTTGATGAACCAACAACAAATTTTTCAAACGTATAACGCGGGTTTAATTGTGATACTTCCCCACCTTGTGCAATTTGTTGTGGCGCTTCATCTCTACCGGTTCCGGCTTTAGGAACTACAAAATCAATATCAACTTCAGGCATTGGGGTGTTTGCACTTTCCAATGTCTCATCAACAGTAACTGCGATATTCGTTTTTTCACCGAGCTCGCGAGTTAAAACATCGCTTACCGCAGTGCGTAGTCGACTTTCTAGAACATCTTTAGCAAAGAGATTTGGTGTAGCGATCAATAAAGTTGTTTGATCGCTGTTATGTAATAGGCCAAGTGGTTTTGATAGTTGCAAAAAGGCGCGGTGTTGAGGTGCATCTGAGGCGACCTCTTCAATTACCCGTCCCCAAAGGGCGCTGAGCTCAATCTCTTTAACGTCCATGAAGCACCTTTCCGATATCCACAGGGTTATCCACAGCCTGTGGTCTAAACCTCAGGTTGAGCCCTTTCAAGCCCCTCTCTCAGGAAAACCTGTGGAGGGAGTCGAAAAGTAGAGCGAAATCGAGAAAAAAGCAACTAGTTATCCACAGCACACCCTCCCTTTTCGGCTCTCAAAACTGAGTTTGACCCGCTTATCCCCAGACCTCTACCGTTACACCCTCGCTTCCCCCGTATTTCTGACCGCACATGTTTTTACACTTCTTAGGAGCTTCACATGACAAAACGTACTTTCCAACCAAACACCCGTCGTCGCGCCAAAAAGCACGGCTTCCGTGCCCGCATGGCAACTCGTGCAGGTCGCGCCGTTCTTGCCGCCCGCCGTGTTAAAGGTCGCGCTCGACTTTCGGCATAAGGATTTAAAAGGCAACAGATTCGTGCTTGCTAAAACTGCACGGCTTACTGAGAGCGGAGATTTCGCCCGCGCAACAAAGAGTGGCATTCGATTTTCATCGACCAACTTTGTCGGATACCTCTACATCAATACGCCAGCGATTGAACCTGCCCGCGCAGGATTGATAATTAGCAAGGCCGTTGGTGGATCGGTTGCTCGCCATCGACTAGCGCGCAAGATCCGGCACTGCCTACGAGATTCTTACTCAACCCTGCCAACAGGTGCCCTGTTAGTTGTTCGAGGATTGAATAACTCAGCCAAAGCAGATTGCGCGACAGAGATAAGCGAAGTTGTCGAGAACTTGGTAAGGAAAGCAAAAAGCAGGGCGGATAAAAAGTGAGAAGGCTAATTACCTCCCCCATTAAGTTTTATCAAAAATGGATCTCACCAATGTTTGGTCCTCGCTGTAAGTACTACCCATCATGCTCGAGTTACGCAGTAAGTGCGATTGAGACATATGGCATAAAAGGAATTGCAATGAGCATGTGGCGCTTACTGCGGTGTAATCCATGGTCACATGGTGGCGTTGACTATGCAGTTAAAGAAAAGGCTGGAGTTTAAACAATGGATAGCATTCTAAAACCCTTATATATCGCTGTTTCTTGGGTGATTGTCACACTTCATGATTTTCTTTCACCGATTTTTGGTACCGACAGCGGAGTCTCTTGGTCGCTCGCCATCGTAGGTCTTGTAATCTTAATCCGCATAATTTTAATTCCTCTTTTTGTGAAGCAGATCAAAAGCCAGCGCGCACTAACGGCCTTACAACCTCATATGAAAGAGATCCAGAAGAAATATAAGGATGATCGCCAGAAGCAATCTGAAGAGATGATGAAGCTGTATAAGGAGCACAAAACCAATCCGCTCGCATCATGTTTTCCGATTCTTGCCCAAGCTCCAATATTTTTTGCACTCTTTACCGTCCTCAATGGAATTGGTAAAACTCCACCAGTTAAACATGGGGTCTTAACCCAGGACGATGTTGTAAGTGCCGCTAACGCAAAATTCTTTGGCGCTCCAATTTCGCAGACTTTTCTCGGAACTGACATCACAACTGTAAAAATTGTGACAGTAATTTTAATTGCTTTTATGTCTGCAACTACTTTCACCACCCAACGTCAGTTGATGCTCAAAGGTATGCCGAAGATGGATTCAAGCAACAATATGATGTTGCAACAGCAAAAAATTATGTTGTATGCATTCCCAGTTATCTTTGCAATCTCTGGCGTTAATTTTCCAATCGGAGTTTTAATTTATTGGTCGACAACAAATCTTTGGACATGGGGACAACAGTTCTATGTCATCAAACGAAATCCAACTCCAGGATCTCCGGCCTATGAAGAGCTCCAACGTAAGAAGTCTAAAAAAGGCGGGGTTATCGAGAACCCCATAGAAGAGACCACTGAGCCGGTTGAGGATCTCAAAGGCCAGCGCAACCAACCCAAGAAGAAGAAAAAGAAGAATAAGTAAGTATCTCTCTAATTAGGACAAATCACCCCAATACCTATCAATTTACCCCAAACCCGACAGGGAGAGCGAAAAATGGCAAAGACAAAGGCAGTGGTTCCAGAAGAGGCAGTTGTAGAGACAGTTGAAACGGCAGAGTCAACAGAGGCAAGCGAGGCCAAGCCAGTCAAAGGTGTTGCCCGCCTAGAGGAAGAGGGCGATATCGCAGCCGACTATCTAGAGGCACTTCTTGATATCGCAGATCTTGATGGCGATATCGATATCGACGTTGAAAATGACCGCGCATCCCTAGCTATCGTCGGCGGCAAGCTACGCCACCTAGTTGGCAGCGATGGTGAGGTGCTCGATGCAATCCAGGAGCTGACCCGCCTGGCTGTGCAGACTTCAACCGGGGATCGCTCCCGCCTCATGCTCGATATTGACAACTTTCGCAGTAACAAGCGCGTAGAGTTAAAGAAGCTAGCCAGTGAGATGGCGGAAGAGGCTAAATCGACTGGCAAATCCATCAAATTAGCCCCTATGAACGCATTTGAGCGCAAGATTATCCACGACACGATCCAAGAGTTGGGCCTTACAAGTGAGTCTGATGGCGAAGATCCAAACCGCTACGTAGTCATCTATAGCGCGTAAGTGGATGTTTCACGTGAAACCCTGATCGAGCGCTACTTTCCAGATAGCGCCCGTATAAAAACCTACGCCGAATTTCTGGCAGGTCCCGGGATTGAGCGTGGATTAATAGGGCCCCGTGAGGCCGATCGAATCTGGGAGCGGCATATATTTAACTGCCTACCCGTTACCCAACTATTAAAAGAGGGCTCCATCCTCTTTGACGTCGGATCTGGGGCAGGCCTGCCTGGCATCGTCATCGCACTAGCGCGACCAGATCTTCACGTAACGCTCATCGAGCCACTTGAGCGAAGAGTTGAGTTCTTAAAAGAGGCAGTTGTTGGTCTAGATATTGAGGTTATCAGGGGACAGGCCCAAGATGTTCGGGCCACGGCACACTACGTCACGGCCCGGGCAGTAGCCCCGCTGGAAAAACTGAAGAAGATGAGCTGGCACCTACTCAAAACAGGTGGCTCGCTTATGGCGATTAAAGGCAAATCCGCCGAAGAGGAGATGAAACTCGTCCCTAAATCCATCCTTCACGAGGTAAATCTTGAGGGAATTGAGCTTGGACGCATCATTGAAGTGCGTAAAGGTGCTTAACTAGCTCCCGTGGATGATTCACGTGAAACAAAACCCGTCGTTGGAGTTCGCCGTTTAAAAGAGGCGATGGATAAACCGACCAGCCTTCGCATAATCACCGTCGCCAATCAAAAGGGCGGAGTAGGCAAAACCACGACAACTGTCAATATTGCAGCGGCCTTGGCAATGGGGGGTTTAAGGGTTCTAGTCATCGACCTCGATCCCCAAGGAAACGCATCGACCGCCTTTGGAATAGAACATCGAGAAAACCCTGGAATTTACGAGGTTCTCATGGGCGATGAGACGATGGCCGACTGCGCCGTCAAAGTTAAAGGCTTTCCATCCCTTGAGTGCGTGGCATCCAATACATCCCTCGCCCAGGCAGAGATCGAACTAGTCCCCATGGTCGCCCGCGAAATGCGATTAAAAGAGGCGATTGAAGAGCTAGTTGCAGCGCGCATAAAGAGCGGAGAGCCGCTCGATTATATTTTTATCGACTGCCCACCAAGTTTAGGTTTATTAACTATCAATGCACTTTCTGCAGCTAAAGAGTTGTTAATTCCAATTCAATGCGAGTACTACGCCCTTGAGGGTCTATCACAACTACTAAAAACATTTGAACTCGTAAAGAAGCGACTGAATCCAGAGTTAAAGCTTTCAACATTTGTCTTAACAATGTTTGATGGCCGCACGCGCTTGGCAAATGATGTCGCCGATGAGATTCGCAAGCACTATCCAAAAGAACTTATTAATATTCCAATTCCGCGCGCAGTGCGAGTATCTGAAGCGCCGGGATATAAACAAACTGTCATGACCTACGACGCCTCGTCACCAGGTGCAATTGCATATATGTCGGTTGCACGTGAATTAGCCGCACGCGCAAAGGCATTCGACTCTAATGTTGTTTCAATACATTACAAACGTGAAGGTGAGATCGCATAATGGCACGACGTGGGGGACTCGGAACAAACCTTGATGTATTAATTCCAACATCATTAACGGTTGCAGGTCAAGAGGTTGCAACATCAGATGAAGTAGATATTAATCTGATCTCACCTAATCCACGTCAACCCCGTAAAAACTTTGATACAGAGGCACTGAACGAATTAGTCGCATCAATTAAAGAGATCGGTATTTTGCAGCCACCAGTTGTGAGAGTGATAGCAGATGGCCGGTACGAGTTAATTATGGGAGAGCGCCGATATCGTGCCGCTAAAGCTGCAGGGCTAAAAAAGATTCCGGTAATTATTCGCCAGACTGCAGATAATGAACTTCTTCGCGAAGCGTTGATAGAAAATATTCACCGCAGCCAATTAAATGCGCTAGAAGAGGCTGCAGCATATTCACAGCTACTTAATGATTTTGCTTGCACTCATGAAGAGCTTGCGCAAAAACTTGGTCGATCACGTCCACTCATTTCAAACACTATCCGTTTAATGAATCTTCCAACATCAGTACAAAGCAAAGTTGCATCAGGGGCGATTAGCGCCGGACATGCACGCGCACTACTTGGTTTAAGTGATTCGCAACAGATTGAAACGCTGGCTAAACGAGTTGTTACAGAGGGATTAAGCGTTCGAGCCTTGGAAGAAATTATTTCAAAAAGCCCTACAAAAAGTAGTAAAAAGAGGGCGGCAAAAATCGGTTCCAGCATCGTAGAGTTTAACGAGATCGCCGAAGATATAGGAGACGCGCTAGATACAAGAGTCACAATTCAAGGCAAAGTGAGCAAAGGAAGCATTGTGATTGAGTTTGCAGGCCTTGAAGATCTAAAGAGAATTACCGAAGCTATAAAAAATTAGGAGAGTTGAGCACTCCCGCGTCGCGTCATTTCGCTCTTAATAACTCCACCTAAAGCTTTAACACCATCACGGATACGCTCTGGCGTTGGATAGCAATACGACAAACGTAATGACCAAGAGCCAAAACCATCTGCGTAAAAAGCGGTACCTGGA
>JBILUX010000114.1:0-4161 GCA_044370765.1 Candidatus Planktophila sp.
GAAACATTGCCGTTGTTTATGGGCCATATGGAATTCGAGCTACCACGGTCTCACCCGGAGCTGTCTTAACGCCAGTCCTTGAACAGAGTTTTATTGACGCCCCAGATCCACAAAAACGACGACTGGGGCTGGAATCTATTACGCCATTAAAGAGGATTGCCCTTCCACGCGAGATCGCTGATGTGGTCCTTTTTTTACTTTCAGAGAAGGCATCTTTCGTCAACGGCCAGGATATCTGTGTCGATGGTGGCTGGTCAGCTTCACTCGGTTCGGTAGACTTAGATATCGACTTAGCAAGACGTTTCGGTCTTGACCCGAACACTGGACTTCGCAAATGAAAGTCACAATGGATGCATCAAATTACAATAAGGAAAGGCTAATCAAATGAGTACATGGCGCGAATTGCAGGGCGTACTTCCCGTGCTTTCCACCCCGTTCAATGCTAAAGATGAGATCGATCGCGAGATATTGGAGCGCGAAATCGAATGGGTCTTAGGGCTTGGAGCCGATGGAGTTGCCACTGGAATGGTGTCCGAGATTTTGCGACTCTCACCCGATGAAAGAATGCACTTGCATGAAATAGTTGCAGAGCGCACTAAGAAGCTTGGTGGAATTATTGTGCTGAGTGCAGGCGGAGATACGACGCGTCAGGCCATTGAGTATGCAAAGCATGCGCAAGGCTGTCAGGCCGATGCCGTTATGGTGAATCCTCCATTATCTACAACGTTAAATGATGAGCAGACCCTCGGTCATTACTGCTCGATACTCGACGCAACTGAGATCCCTTTAATAGTTCAGGATGCCTCTGGCTATGTAGGTCGGCCACTTTCTATGGATGTTCAAGTTCGGCTTTTAAAGGATTACGGCAAACGCATCTATTTCAAACCAGAAGCAGTTCCGATAGCCCCGCGATTATCACTTTTTCTAGAGGCCACAGATGGAAAAGCACGTGTTTTAGAAGGATCCGGAGGCGGCGCGTTGGTCGATACTTTTCAACGTGGCATCGTCGGAACAATGCCTGGTGCCGATACAACCTGGATTTTAGTGGCGCTTTGGCGGGCACTAAAAGCTAATGACTGGGACTCTATAAACATGATTAGTGGCCCGCTGGCGAGTTTGCTGGACTTGGAGCACTCACTTGATGCCTATCTTGCGGTGGAAAAGTATTTACTGGTGAAGCAGGGCATATTTACAAATGAGTTCGTGAGAGAGCCAGTCGGATATCGATTGGATTCTCAAACAAGAAAAGAAGTTGATCGGATCTATGAACTCCTCTATTTAAGAGTATTTAAAAAACCATCACCTACGGAGAGAAAGAATGGCAAATCATGACCATAGTAATTGACGTTCCAGTATTAGTTAGAGCCAATGAGAAGATGGTAATGACGAAGGTGGAAGTAGAAAACCCACGTCCTGGGGAAGTACGCGTTAAAATGTATGCATCAGGTGTTTGCCATTCCTGTCTGCATGCATACGATGGTTCTCACGCCATTCCAATGCCAATAATCCTTGGAGATGAAGGATCCGGCGTTGTTGAATCTGTAGGTTCAGGGGTTACAACTCTGAGTCCAGGGGACCATGTCATTATCTCTTGGTTACTCAATTGCGGCGTATGCATCGCCTGCCGCGGTGGCAAACCAGGGCACTGCCGAGCAGGTTCACCACTTGGTGGACTTCTCGATGGGAGCTCGAGATTTAAAGATGCTGGCACTGGTCAACCGATTCTTCACTATGGTCCTGCAACGTATGCGCCATATTTAGTAGTGCCAGAGAGCTCTGCAATTAAAATTAGCAAGGACATGCCTCTAGACATGGCAGCACTTATTGGGTGTTCGGTCACAACGGGCTTCGGCGCAGTCACAAACACTGCTGGTACAAGACCGGGAGAGTCAATTGCCATTGTTGGCTGCGGTGGTGTTGGCTTGAATTCAGTTCAGGGCGCTCGTGTTGCAGGTGCATACCCAATCATCGCGATTGACACATCTGATGCAGCCTTAGAAATGGCAAAGTCGTTTGGGGCAACGCATACGGTAAATCCAATGAAGGAAGATGTTTTAGAGGCAACCCGGAAAATCTGTCCTAATGGCTTGCAATACACCGTGGCTGCCGTTGGAAGCACGAAAGCAATGCTTAATGCACTCAACATACTTGGTTCAAATGGTGCGATGATTATTGTAGGAGCTCCGCCAAGTGGGGCAGTGTTGGAAATTGACCCAAGATTTATTCTCGCAGGTGAGAAGATGATGAAGGGCAGCGTCTATGGTTCGTCGAACCCCCACGTTGAATTTCCAAGACTTATTGAATTATATTTGGCTGGCAAACTAGATTTGGACTCTCTGCTTACTGGTCATTATGGTCTAGATGAGGCTGACAAGGCCTTTGAAGTTCTAGCCCAAGGCGCCCCGGGTCGCGGACTGATTACATTCGATCAATGAGAGTTTCACTAGAGTATCGAGCCCCATCCGTTCCACGTCTTCATTTTTTACCTTACTATGGAAGGAATTTGGTGAATTGAAATGATTGTTGACGTTCATACGCACTCTCCGACACACGTTCATACTGTCCCTGAGAGTGAAAAGAAGTCATATTCGGGTTGGCATTCTGGAGATCCTGTTAATACCACCAATAGTTACTCCGACTATCAAAAAGGCATGACTGCAGCTGATGTCTCTATCGTATTTAATATTCATGTTCCAGATACAGAGCGCTTAGTTGGAACCCCGGGTGATGCTACGCGAATCAATGAGGACACAGCCGACTTCGTTGCATCGGATTCTAATCGCATTGGTTTCATGTCAATTGATCCAATGAGATATGACTGGATGGAGGAGATGGACAAATCCATAGCACTGGGTCTAGTAGGAATAAAGCTGGGCGCTAATTATCAGCGCTTTGATCCGCTTAGCCGAGAAGCACTCGCCCTTTATGCACGTGCCGAGAAATTATCACTTCCAATTCTCTTTCACACCGGTGCCTCGCCAGTTCGAGAAGCTCCTTTGGCCTATGCCCACCCACTTGTTACTGATGAAGTAGCGATTCGTTTTCCTGATTTAAAGATAGTAATGGCTCACGTTGGCCATCCTTGGGTTCGAGACACTATCGTCACTATTCGCAAGCATCCAAATGTCTATGCCGATGTCTCAGCAATTTATACTCGCCCGTGGATGATTTACGAAGCGATGCTTATGGCAACCGAATGGGGCGTCATGCACAAGTTTTTATTTGGCTCTGACTTTCCAGTTACCACTCCTAAATATGCCATGGAGCGCTTGCGGGCAGTCAATGAGATAGTAGAAGGAACAAACTTCCCGAAAATCTCACTGGAGCAGATAGAAAAGATTATTCATGCCGATGCATTGGGAATTCTGAACCTTGAAGACCCACGAAAGGGAAAATAGGAAATTTTCTCTAGTAGTATGGAATTCATAAAGCGCAGTCATTAACCCAGGAGGAAATAATGGCAAGTGATGTAAATAATTTTGACGGTCAAGTTGTTTTAGTTGTTGGTGCCGCCAGCGGAATTGGCCGAGCAGCTGCGCAATTGATTGCCTCCCGTGGAGGCACCGTCGTTATCGCTGACTTCGATAAGACGGGTTTAGCTTCACTTCAAAAAGAGTTGGGGCTTAAAGATAATCAGGTTGAGAGCGTTAACTTGGGTGATCAATTGAGCGTAAAGGCACTGGTCACTTCAGTAATTTCTAAGCATGCTCAGATTGATGCAGTCATAAACACTGCCGGAGTCGTCGGTCCAACATTTACAAAGCTTGAGGATGTTGAGTGGGCCGCTTTTGAACGGACCGTAATAATCAATCTATTTGGAACGGTCTGGTTAACTCAAGCAGTTCTTCCGCATATGAAATCCAGGAAGTATGGACGAATCGCACACGTTGCATCAATTGCAGGAAAAGAAGGCAATCCCGGAATGCATGCCTACAACACATCTAAGTCCGGCATGATTGGTTTCATTAAGGGTGTAGCCAAAGAAGTGGCCAACGAGGGAATCACGATTAATGCACTAGCCCCTGGAGTCATAAGGACTCCTATGAATGCCGATACGAGTGATGAGACGCTTAAGTACATGCTCGCGAAAATTCCTATGGGACGGATTGGCGAGCCAGAAGAGACCGCTGAAATGCTGGCCTTTATGGTATCCAAGGCTTG
>JBILUX010000166.1:0-2980 GCA_044370765.1 Candidatus Planktophila sp.
CGACTGGCTTTACATTTGATGCATCAGGTGGAAGAGCGACTTACTGACCAAATTGAATCGGGTACTTCCGAAATTCAATTCTCTAATTTAGCGATAAGTTGCAACAAATTTTGACTCAAAATCATCTTCGTATCAATCTGCCCCAAAAACTCCAAAGTGGAAAAATGCTCGAATGTTTGAGCAAAGGTGACAGTAGCAAGTGCTGGACTAAAGTCTGAGCCCCAGATTAGGCGAGTTCGATCGAAGTTATTGACTATGTACTGCAGATAATTTCTAAGGGATGGATAAGGGTATATGGGCCCTTCTTGCTCAAGTGCGTAAAAACCACTCAATTTGAGATAGACATTCGTATAACTATGAAGTTTGCCGATGGTATTTAGTTCAAGTGCAATGTCATCATTTGTTAGATGGCCTGAATCAACAGTTGGTAAACCGAGGTGGGAAATAAGGAGTATCAAGTCAGGGTTCTTACGCATCACGTCTAGCCAGAGATTCCAACAGTGGGCTTTTGAATTAACGCTGACCATCCAATTATGATCTACAAGCCATGCCCAAACGGACTCATCTACGGCACTAAGGTCTGCCATCTCTTGCTCTGAAAAAATGTATAGAGTGATGCCTTCAAAACCCAATGAAAGATAGTTTTCTAACTGTGATACTTGCAGATTCCCTGGCTGAAAAAATGCTAGCGGGTGAATCCATGGCCTAGTCTGCGCCAGGGATGCGATGTAGGCGTTATTTCCTATAGCCCATTTTTCGCCTTCGTAGCCAACAACCAAAGCACATTCTATTGAATGCTGTTTTATCAGATCCTCGTAAAGAGAGACTTCGCTCTCTCCGGAAGCCTTGTATCCATTTTCAAAAAGGTGAATATGCCCGTCAGCTAGCATGAGCAAGCAGAGCTCTCTTTAAAACTTCGAGTAGAAATTCGATGTCCTCTTGATTGTTATATCCATGAATTGCAACCCGTAGACGGCCGGCATGCGACATTACATGCACGCCTTCGGCATGTAAATATCTATTTATCTCTTCAAACTGTGGGTGTTTAAATGCCATAATTCCAGAAGGGCGTTCAGGCGAAATTGGCCCCAGCATTTCCACACCTAGTTCAGCAAGTCCATCAAGACACATAGTTACAAGGTCTTTCGCATGATTGTCAATCGCGCCTACACCGATACTGTCAATATAAGTCAAGCCAGCATTGATTGCATAGATGGCTGCATAATTTGGCATACCGACCATGAAACTTGCAGCACCCTTTTTAGTTATCAGTTTTTCAAAGCGTGACTCATCAAATGCATTTTCGAGATTGAACCAACCTCCAGCAGGCACATTCCATTCATCTGCCCTTTCAGGGGATACTCCTACGAGTCCTCCTCCATGTGAAGCCAGTATCCATTTATGCGTGGCGCTAACTATTAGGTCTGCCTTTTTGACATCAAGCGGAATTCTTCCAAGTGCCTGAGTCACATCAACTGCCAACATTGCCCCGGATTTACGTCGAACTACTTCAGAAACTTCATCTACATCTAAGCGAAATCCGTTGTAAAAGCTAACTAAGGAAATGTTAACTAATCGTGTTTTTGGAGTCAGTAGCTTTTCCAAGTCCTTTAGATCAAGCACACCGTTCTTGCTCCTCCAAATTTTTACTACAGCCTTTGAAGACTCTGTCATCCAAGGAGTAAGACCAGATGGGAAATCGAGATCATTGACGACAACTTCATCGCCATCTTTTAGGCGAAGTGCCATATAGGCTAAGTTGTAAGCCTCTGATGCAGAGGAGCAAATACCAATATCATCGCTATTCAAGTTGAAAAATTGTGCAGTTATTGATCTTGCCTGATTCCACTGCTCTTGGTGAAGGAGCCGGCCATCCATGCCCAGTATCTTGTCTTGAGCGTATTGATTGATAGCTGAAATTACAGCCACTGGCGGAATACCTTCTGCTGCAGTGTTGAGATATACGCGATTTTTAAGTGAAGGGAAATCCTTAAGGCGGCTATCAGGATTCAACATTATTTAGCTCCTTCGTCTTGTGTGAGTGAAATAAAATTACCAATCCAGCCTTGAATCTGGCAGGCATCTTGATATCTAGCTCCAACTGGAACGCTCTCAACGCCCCTGATCAAAAGTAAGAAATGCTCCAACTCGTTTCTAAGTGCATCATCAAAGAAGTTGGTAGCGCCAACACGCTTGGGTGGATCGACCTTAACTTGCCGGACCTCGCCCTTTGAGGCAATTTGGATGACACCGCTTTCGTATAAAAGACGCATATGCCATGACTCACCTGCGATAGTAAGTTCATCAATGTTTCCGCCGCCGGGAATATCATCCGGAATCAAATAGTTCGCCACCAATGAAGCGTAAGTATTATCGGACCACCCAATCTGGGCCTGAGCTAGGTCTACGCCACCTTGGTCATGTTTGCGTTGTTGGGCTGAAAATGTTTTTGGTTCTTGCGCCTGAACTAAACTATGAACTGTATAGAGATCATGCACCATGATGAATGCAAATGGAGATTCACCTGGATAGCGAGTGCGGTGATCGGCTGATCGTTGGCGCGAGCAGTTAATTGCCGTGATTTTACCGAGTTTGGTGGCCTCACTCTTCATAGCCTGGAACTCTTTGTTCCAGAGAAGTATGTGCCCCATCATCAAATTGGAGGAATCTGGTTTAACTAATGCCTGTAACTTCTCCGCCTCAAGCAACGTCGATGCAATTGGTTTCTCTAGAAGAACTGTGCAACCGTTCTCAAGAAGTTTCTTAGTAATCTCAATATGGGTATTCGTGCTCGATGTTACGATCCAACCATCAACCTGCAATTGCTCTAATGCACTAGCAACATCCTCAAAACAAGCCACTTCTTGTCCACTAAAGAAGGCTTGCGCCTTTGTTCGGTTTAGCGTTCCTGGCTCTATTACTCCTGCGACCACTGCATTTTCTATGAAGCTAATCTGCTCGGCATGCATTCTCCCCATGC
>JBILUX010000053.1:0-7133 GCA_044370765.1 Candidatus Planktophila sp.
TGAGTTAGTAAGAATCCAAGTGGCAGGACATATAGCCAATATGAATTATCACCAAATCCAGAGCTGTTAATTCTGGTTGTGTACATCCATGAAAGGGTTTGGTGATCGCTAGGAACGATAAGAAGTATTCCTACAACGATTAATGCTCCAAAGACGTGCCACCAGACAGAGACATTGTTAAAGAGTGCAAGTAGATGCCCACTGTAGATATTGATTAATGTAACCACGACAATGATCGCAACAAAAAGGAAGAACTGCTGCAAGATGTAGTCGCCTCCAAGGAAGTCAGTTGCATAACTTGGCCATTGCGAGCCGAGTAGAACGTTTAAGAAGCTGGCAGCGCCATAGCCCACTGATGCAGTTACGGAAACTAGACCTATTAGGTTTAGCCAACCAGTAAAGAAGCCAGCTTTTGGTCCACCGAGTGCAGAGGCCCACCAATAAATACCACCGGAAGTTGGATATGCAGATGCAAGCTCTGACATACAAAAACCAATGATGAGAATAAATAGAGAGATGATGGGCCAGCCAATTGAGATTGCAACAGGGCCGCCGTTGTTCCAAGCCTGAGCGAAGGTTGTGAAACAACCTGCCAGGATCGAAATGATTGAGAATGAGATTGCAAAGTTAGAAAAACCCGACCAGGTACGATTTAACTCCTGTTTGTATCCGAGTTCAGCTAACCGTTTTTCGTCATCATTTATAGTTGCCAAGATGTACTCCTCCTTGAGACTCTGGGGTGTAGCATTTCTACCTCATAGTGTGACTCACGCGATAGGGGTTTGAGCGAAAATGTGCCGGCTAATGGGTTACGTGTCGCCGAGTAAAACCTCGTTCCCCGCCCTCGTCGGAAGTGAATTTTCGGATTTTGTCGCACTTTCCTCCCAACATTGCGATGGTTGGGGTCTTTCTACCGTTGACAAAGGGGGGAGCCACACGGTTCTTGAGAGAAAGGTGGAGGCGGCGGCGCACAGTAATACTTTTGATGACACGGTCTCAAAGAACGTTGCCGATGGTGCGCTCTTGCATCTTCGTTGGGCAACAAAGGGATTACCCGTTAGTGAAAATAATACGCACCCCTTTATGTATGGTGACTTTTCATTTATTCACAACGGCTCGATTTTTCCGCCTGATGCTATAGCTCCATTTATCGATCCAAAATTTCTTCCACTCATCGTTGGTGACACCGATAGTGAACGTTATTTCTATTTAGTAATGACTGAAATTGAAAAGCTAGGTTTAGTAGATGGCATCAAGAGTGCACTTAAAATAATTAAAGAACACGGCGAAACGACGAGCTTGAACTGCATGCTTATGAACCGTGATTTCTTTATTACGGTTAGCGAGCACAATAGTCAGAAGAAGCCGGACTGGGCACCTGATGATTATTACGAGATTAAGTACCTGCCTACCCCAGAAGGCGTCCTCTTTGCCTCGAGCGGATGGAATCAACCTGGTTGGAAGAGCCTAGAAAATCACCATTGCGCAGTAGTTAACCGTTCAACCTTTGAGATTGAAGTTATTGCCCTCTAATTAAGGCTCTACGATAGGCATATGAACCGCACCTACAGCGTTGAAACATATGGCTGTCAGATGAATGTTCATGACTCCGAACGCATCGCTGGCCTGCTCGATGAGGCTGGATATGTGCCTGTCATCGAAGGCGAACAGGCCGACATCGTTGTTTTTAACACCTGTGCAGTTCGCGAAAATGCCGACAATAAACTCTATGGAAATCTCTCTTTTCTGGCGCCGATTAAAAAACTAAATCCTTTAATGCAGATTGCAGTAGGAGGGTGTTTAGCGCAAAAAGATCAAGCTACGATTTTGAAAAAGGCACCATATGTCGATGTCGTATTTGGAACACATAACGTTGGTTCACTTCCAGTTCTGCTAGAGCGTGCACGGATTGAAGAGGAGTCTCAGATTGAAATCCTCGAATCTCTTGAGCACTTCCCATCCACTTTGCCGGCTAGGCGTTTGTCAGCATTCTCATCCTGGGTCTCAGTCTCGGTGGGCTGTAACAACACCTGTACTTTTTGCATCGTTCCGACTTTACGCGGAATTGAAAAGGACCGCGGGGCTAAGGAGATTTTGGCTGAGGTACGCGCCCTGGTGGATCAAGGTGTCATTGAAATTACCTTACTTGGCCAAAACGTCAACGCTTATGGGGTTGATTTCGGCGATCGCCATGCCTTTGCAAATCTACTGAGGGATTGTGGGGAAGTAGATGGTCTAGAGCGTGTGCGTTTTATGTCCCCGCACCCGCGCGATTTTACCGATGATGTCATTGATGCCATGGCGCAGACTCCAAATGTCATGCCGCATCTGCATATGCCATTGCAGTCAGGTTCGAACTCAATTCTGCAAGCTATGCGTCGGTCATATCGCACAGATAGGTACCTAGGAATCTTAGATCGAGTGCGCAGTGCGATGCCGCATGCTTCGATTACAACCGACATCATCGTTGGTTTTCCAGGCGAGACTGAAGCAGATTTTCAAGCAACGCTAGATTTATGTACACAAGCCCGCTTTGCCGCGGCCTATACCTATCAATACTCAATTCGACCAGGTACGCCGGCTGCAACAATGCCTGATCAAATCACTCCAGAGGTTGTTGGCGAGAGATATACGCGTTTACATAACCATCAGCAGTTGATTTCCCTCTCTGTCAATCAAGAGGCGGTCGGTAAAAACTTTAAAGTATTAGTAGGTGATTACGAGGGTCGACGCGATAGCGCAAAGGATCGCTTGACTGGTCGCAGCGAAGATTTTCGACTCGTTCACTTTGATAACTCTGCAACTGCCCGCCCAGGCGATGAGGTAGAAGTCGTTATTACCGAAGCATCGGCACACTATTTAATTGGAACCCCAGGTGCTATTCGTCCAACTCGTGGCGGAGATGCACATGAAGCGCGCACTAAAGAGGTATCCCGTACTGCCACGATGCTCGGAATGCCGACACTATCTAAATGAGTCTGATTGTTGTTTGTGGGGCGACGGCAACTGGCAAAAGCGAGTTAGCTATCGCCTTAGCCCATCACTTTGATGGCGAAATCATTAATGCGGATTCGATGCAGATTTATCGTGGAATGGATATCGGTACGGCTAAATTAAGCATTGAAGATCGAGAGGGTATTCCTCATCACCTACTAGATGTATTACATGTCAATCAAGACTCTACTGTCGCCTGGTACCAAAGCGCTGCACGCGCTGCAGTTACCGATATTGAAAATCGTGGCAAGCGTGCAATAGTTGTTGGTGGAACCGGTCTTTATATTAAGTCGATTCTGGACGAGCTCAACTTTCCAGATACCGACCCAGCTGTGCGAGAGAGTTTAGAGAAAGAGTTGGAAGCAATCGGTCTAAACGCTCTTTTTGAGCGGTTAGAGAAGTTAGATCCCGCTGCAGCTATTGCAATAGATAGAGCAAATGCCCGCCGAGTGATTCGAGCCCTTGAAGTAATTGAAATTACAGGAAAACCTTTTACGGCGAACTTGCCGCGCGAAGCTAGTTCGAGATTTCCAGATGCCAGGCAGTTTGGGCTAGTGATGGATCGGCCAAGCTTGGATGTGCGAATAAGTGCGCGCGTAGAACGCATGTGGGAGCAGGGCTTTGTCGATGAAGTTGATGGCCTGATCGCTTCCGGAATCACCGATGCACGTACGGCGCAGCTTGCCCTCGGTTATTCGCAAATAATCGCTTTTCGAAAGGGTTTAATGAGTGAGGACGAGGCGCGTGAAGATACCAAACGTGCGACTCGACAGTATGCAAGACGCCAAGAGACCTGGTTTTCGCGTGATGCACGTATTACCTGGATTTCTCCCGTCCAGCCTCGCTTAGAGACCGTTCTTGCCCATCTTGAGAAGATAAACTCAATTCAATGATCGCAACATATGGGCACGGCACTCACAATGACTTCATCCTTGTATTTGATCCAAGTGATGAGCACTCGATAACAACTGCCCAAACTTCAGCAATCTGTAATCGCGAGAGCGGAATCGGCGCTGATGGTTTGATTCGAATCATTAAGCGCGACGGTAAGTGGTTTATGGATTATCGAAATGCCGATGGTTCACTTGCTGAAATGTGCGGAAATGGTATTCGCGTCATGGCACGTTACTTGGTTGAACGCGGACATATGCCTGAAGGAATCTTTGCAATCAATACTAGGGACGGAATCAAGCATCTGCGCGTACCAATGGTGGGGGATATCTCGGTCAACATGGGGCAGGTAACCAACGAGGGCGAAGAGATTACAGCTGCTACGAACTCATCAATCTGGAATGGATACAACATTAGTATTGGAAATCCACATGCAGTGGTCTTTGTAGAAGACATTAAAGATGTAGGGCCACTAAATGAGCCACCAGTAGTTCGACCTCGTGACTCATACCCTGAAGGCGTCAATGTTGAGTTTGTACAGATCACTGGCGATCACGAACTCGCTATGCGTGTATATGAGCGTGGAAGTGGTGAGACTCAATCCTGCGGGACGGGAACATGCGCTGTGGCGCTAGCGGCGGTTTTGCACACCAAAGATCGTTTACCGTCGACGTGGATTATTAATCCACCGGGAGGCCGCCTCGAAGTCTCGATAGATGCACACTCGAATGCGACGTTAGTCGGACCTGCAGTACTTATCAGAGATGTAGATATTTCGGAGTTTCTCAATGCCTAATAAAGAGGTAGGCGATGAATTCGAAGCGTTGATGCGGGAGAGTGCGCGCATTGCAGCTGAATACGATTCATCTGAGAGTGATGAGTTGGTAGATCCAACTCTTGAACTCTCAGAGCGCCATGCTCTGCGCCGAGTAAGAGGTTTTTCAACTGAACTACAAGATATCTCCGAGGCTGAATACCGTCAGTTACAGCTAGAACGTGTTGTCTTAGTTGGAGTGTGGACTGAGGGAACATCAACGATGGCCGAGAACTCTTTGGCCGAACTTAAGGCATTGGCCGAAACGGCAGGCTCTGAAGTTCTAGAGGGTTTGATTCAGCGCCGCGACAAACCAGATCCCGCTACATATATCGGTTCAGGAAAAGTTGAAGAGTTGAGACAAGTTGTTATTGCAACTGGAGCCGACACGGTTATTTGCGATGGAGAGCTTTCACCTTCACAGCTGCGCCAGTTAGAGGAGAAAGTAAAAGTCAAGGTTGTCGATCGCACGGCACTTATTTTAGATATCTTCGCACAGCACGCAAAGAGTAAAGAGGGCAAGGCTCAAGTCGAGCTTGCGCAGATTGCATATCTTCTTCCCAGGCTTCGCGGTTGGGGAGATTCACTCTCACGCCAAGTCGGTGGACGTGCAGCAGGCGGCGCTGGAATTGGTGGTCGTGGACCAGGTGAGACGAAAATTGAAACAGATCGCCGTCGAATTCGTGACAAGATGGCAAAGTTACGTGGTGAAATCGCGCAAATGAAAACTTCGCGTGATACTAAACGCCAAGAACGCAAGCGTTTTAATATTCCATCGGTTGCAATTGCGGGCTATACCAATGCCGGAAAATCATCCCTATTAAACCGCTTGACTGATGCGGGCGTGCTTGTGGAAAATGCACTCTTTGCAACGCTGGATCCAACGGTTCGAAAATCTTCCACCAGTGATGGGCGTGTATACACACTTACCGATACTGTTGGTTTTGTTCGGCATTTGCCACATCAATTAATCGATGCATTTAAATCGACCCTTGAAGAAGTTGCAGGCGCAGATGTCATCGTGCACGTAGTCGATGGATCTCATACCGATCCTTTTGAACAAATCCGGGCCGTGCGCCAAGTCATTGCAGAAATCGGCGGAGCGGAGATTCCCGAGATTATTGCGATTAATAAAGTTGATATCGCTGATCCTGAAAAAGTCATGGAGATCTTGCGCAAAGAGCCCAATAGTTTTGCATTCTCAGTACGCACTGGATTTGGTGTTGATGCTTTAGTTCATGCCATTGAAAGCCTCTTGCCAAGACCCAGTGTTGAGATTACAGCGGTGATTCCATACAGCAGAGGTGACCTGATTCACGCGATACATGAGCATGGAGAGATATTTTCAGAGGAGTATGTTGAGGCAGGAACGGCGATTCACGCTCGAGTTGACGGGGGGCTAGCACAAGCGATAGAAATCGCCCAGGTGAGTGGGGAATAACTCCGACACGCCGAAGGTTATATCAACCAACGCCGACGTTGTAGGCCATGATGCGCCCGCAGGCAAGTATTTATTGAAGGAATCGAGGTGAGAGCAGTGGCAACAGATTACGACACCCCCAGAAAAACCGATGAAGAGCTACACGAGGAGTCGTTAGAAGAGTTAAAGGCCAAACGTGTTGATGCTCAATCCGGTCAGATCGATGTTGATGAAGCAGAGGCGGCAGAGACTCTCGAACTTCCAGGAGCGGATTTATCTGGTGAAGAGCTCGCCGTTCGCGTAGTTCCAAAGCAAGAGGATGAATTTACTTGCTCACGCTGCTTCTTGGTTCATCACATCACGCAACTTGCAAAGGGTGAAGGCGCTAAAGCTGTTTGTAAAGAGTGCAATTAATTAGAGGTTAAAGCTTTAACCAATTTTTCGCCATTATTACTTGTTATAAGCCAGTACGGTGTCGCATCCCTTGAGTCGAGAATATCCACGCGTACTCCAGTTGAAGACCAGAATCGAATGCCGAGAAATGCCGCGGGGTCGGCATCGCGAGTTCGCAGCGCACGCACTGCCTCACTTGTCAAGGATTGTGGCGAACCCAAATACTCGCGAGCGATATGAGCTCGTCCTACACGTAGCTCGTCGTCATCAACTTCAATAACCATCGCCGTTTTGAGCGCGATAAAAATCATCAGCACTGTTGCTGCGATAAATGCCACTAGCGCTGTTGTGTCGCCAAGAGCTGCCCAAATTGAAAGCACCAAGGAGAGGAGAAAGAAGTAGATTAATGCCAGCAGCCACAGTGGCATACGGATCACTTCTCGATATCGCATAGGAGTTACGGTATCGGATACTCTTAACTTATGAGTCGCATCTACAGCACCACGCCACCAGAGGGAGCGATGATTCCAGAGCGCCATCCCAAGGCACCACCGATTGGCTCCAAGATCCCATCTCATTTTGGCCACTGCTTTGGATGCGGTGAACTCCATCCGACAGGTT
>JBILUX010000054.1:0-7131 GCA_044370765.1 Candidatus Planktophila sp.
TTGTGTAGACCTCGCGCAGTGATGTGTTCGCGCTCTAGCTCATCGTGTAAGAAGTTCATCGCCACCCGCTCCGGTTGAAAGACAGTGCGCAGCGAACGCGCTGGGATCTGTGAGTTAAGACTGTATCCAAGACCCGTAAATCTCTTCTCGGCTATAGCCCGTGCTGCTATTACGCGGCTGCGAATGGCTTGACTTGTTTCACCTAATTCAACCCTCGCCATATCCACTCGCCCCACCGGATCAACGTGCACACGCAAATCAATTCGATCCATCAATGGACCTGAGAGCTTTCCTAGATACCTGCGCACTTGCACAGATGTACAGATGCAGTTGCGTCCACGTCCGCTGAACTTTCCGCATGGACATGGATTAGCTGCCAGAACTAAAAGAAACTGGGCAGGAAAAGTAACGTTTCCGATGCTGCGCGCAATCGTGATTGTGCCGGCCTCTAGAGGTTGGCGAAGTGAATCTAAAACACCCGATGGACACTCAGGTGCCTCATCAATGAATAAAACACCGTGATGAGCTAGCGAACAAGCACCAGGCTTTATTGCATGCGCACCTCCCCCAACCATTGCTACACGCGTGGTCGTATGGTGCGGCGACACTATTGGTGCAATAAGTGAAGTCGGGGATCTCGTTGCAAAACTTCCAGCCAATGAGTGCACGGCCGTAACTTCTAACGCCTGTGCGATATTGAGCGCCGGCATAATCGTAGGAATGCGCTCGGCAATCATCGTCTTGCCTGCCCCGGGTGGACCAATTAATAGAATGTGATGTCCACCGGTTGCCGCAATCTCTGCCGCTAATCGCGCCTCTGGCTGACCAGCGACATCGGCAAAATCTAAACGTTCATCGCTCTGACTCCACTGATAATCAATCTCTTCGGCCACATCACGCTCTCCAGTTCGTAGCCATCGCAGAACACTCTTCAAATGCTCCATCGCAATTATCTGCATTCCCTGCATTAAACCTGCTTCGGCAGCATTTGCTAACGGAACAACTGCAGTCATGATCCCTGATTTAAATGCAGCCATTAACGCAGGCAGGACTCCGCGCACCGAACGGATACCGCCATCGAGTGAGAGTTCGCCAAGAAATACAACGCTGCTGATTCGCTCTGCAGGAATAGTTTCGTGAGCTGAAAGAATTGCAATGCAGATCGCCAAATCAAATCCTGATCCGCTCTTAGGCAACCATGCTGGTGAGAGTGAGACAGTTACTTTCCGATTAGGCCAAATCTCCCCGCAGTTCACCATTGCCGCGCGCACGCGCTCTCTGGACTCAGTCAGCGCAGCATCAGGTAATCCAAGTAACGAATAATTCGGTAGACCATCGGCGATATCTACTTCGACCGTGACTAAGTGGCCATCGAGTCCCAAGAGTGCGACCGATGTTGTTTGAGCAAGGCTCATAATAGATTTTCTCTGTACTCGATTGAATGCGAGCCATCAGGTGCGATAAGAACTGCCGCAACATCGATCTGGTATTCGCACCCCAGACAGCCATGAGTTGCGAGCCATCCGAGGGCTAAGCGCTGCATGCGGTGGGCTTTGTCGCGATTAATTGCTTCAAATGGGTGACCAAAGGCCAAAGAAGATCGAGTCTTGACTTCAATAAAGGCAAATACTCCCGATGGTTGCAGTGCAATGATGTCGATCTCGCCCTCGCGTATACGCCAGTTACGCTCGATGATTTCGGCGTTCTTGGCAGTTAAATATTGAGTGACGACTTCTTCGCCAAAGGCGCCTGTACGTTGATTATTTTTTGTTTGCATAACCGGCGACAATAAATACTCGCCCTGACAAGAGAGTTAGATAGGGAATTACTTGTGGATGAGCGCTGCAATATTTGAAAATGAGCGGCGATGTTCTATGCACACCCCATGTGTATTCAGAGCACTCGTGTGAGAGGCGGTGATATAGCCCTTATGTTTTGAGAATCCATACTGCGGGAATTGAGTATCCATTGTGCGCATGATTCGATCCCTCGTCACTTTGGCAATGATGGATGCCGCACTAATTGTTACGGCGACTTGATCGCCCTTCCAGACCGCTAAATTTGGTAGTCCTAAGCCATCTATTGCATAGCCATCGGTTAAAACATATCCAGGGACTTGATCCAGGCCATGTACTGCCCGACGCATTCCATCGAGATTTGCTGCATGAACTCCGCGCTTATCGATTTCATCTGCCGGAACAATTACTACGCTGATAGATGCAGCGATAGATGAGATAACTTCGAATAACTCTTCACGTTTAGATTCGGATAATTCTTTTGAATCGCGAACTGCAGATAATTCAGGAGCAAAGGGATCAGTTAAAATTACCGCTGCGATTACAAGCGGGCCAGCACATGCACCTCGACCTGCTTCATCCACGCCTGCGATCGGTGCAATACCTGCATTGATGAGCCCTTGCTCAATCACTTTCACTAAGGACTACTTAACAACGTCTATCTGTGGAATATAAGCTGCGTTTTTTAGCGGCCAGATAACTGCAAAGACCCTACCAGTTACGCGATAGAGCGGGACCATTCCCTTATTAATGTCATCTTGGTGATAGCGTGAATCGGCACTTGCCTCACGGTGATCTCCCATTACCCAAATCTTGCCTTTAGGCACAGTGACATCGAAATTCACATCACTAGGAACATTGCCTTTAAAGATATAGGGCTCAGTTATTGCAGTTCCATTTACCGTCAATAGCCCCTTTTTAGTGCAGCAAATAACGTGATCGCCTGCAACTCCAATGACGCGCTTAACTAAATACTGCTTAGCTGGGTTAGGCAAAACACCTACAGCTACTAAGCCCTCTTTAGCTTTGGCGATGATTTTATTTGGTGAACTATCGTAGGCTGCAGGCAGCCAGTAATCTGGATCTCTAAAGACCACGACATCTCCGCGTG
This sequence comes from Candidatus Planktophila sp., assembly GCA_044370765.1. Taxonomy (GTDB): domain Bacteria; phylum Actinomycetota; class Actinomycetes; order Nanopelagicales; family Nanopelagicaceae; genus Planktophila. The sequence continues at coordinate 2,908 of JBILUX010000054.1, forward strand.
AAATATTGCGGGAGATAAATGGAATTTTATTGACTGCAACGCGATCTTGAATCTGCAATGTATTTTCCATAGAGCCAGAAGGGATGTAGAAAAACTGCACCAAGAAAGTTTTAATTAAAAGAGAGACTACAAGTGCAACCACTACTAGTAATGGGAGCTCTCGAAACAGGGAGCCCTTGCGGCGCATTAGGTGCGAAACTTTAAGCTTGTGGAGTTTCGTCAGCTGGAGTTTCAACTACAGCAGTTTCAACCACAACATCTGAAATCACTGCTGGAGCTGGAACCTCGGACACCGCTTCAACTGCAATTGGTTCGGACATGGCAACTGGTGTTGAAAGAATTCCATCACCGTAACCTTCGATGCCGTCGCGCTTTTCGCGAATCTTTGCAGCCTTACCGCGAAGATCGCGTAGGTAGTACAGCTTGGCGCGACGTACATCGCCCTTCTTAACTAACTCAATCTTTTCAATGACAGGCGTGTGTACTGGGAAAGTACGCTCTACGCCGACACCGTAAGAGACTTTACGGACAGTGAAAGTCTCGCGGACTCCATCGCCCTGACGACGCATAACAATTCCTTGGAAGACCTGAAGGCGGCTCTTGCTACCTTCGATAACACGTACGTGGATCTTGAGTTCATCGCCAGCGCGAAACTGTGGGATGTCATGGCGCAAGGATGCTGCATCTACGGCGTCAAGGATGTTCATCTACGTACCTTTTTCTCTTTGCTGATAAAAGCACTCGCTGTGGCGGTGCAGACTGCGTATCCTGCCATATAAGGGGCTCTGAGCGTAAATCGAGGATCTATGCTGGAATCTCTAGGCTCAGTTTTGCATGAAGGGCGGGGCCAGCAGCGATTGTGAGCTCCATCCCACGCCAGATCTGTGTTGTGACAACGGCTCCAGCCTCACGGGCTATTAATGAGCCCGCGGCCAAATCCCACTCTTTCAGGCCGGTTTCGATATATCCATCAACTAATCCGCTTGCTACACACGATAGATCTGTTGCAGCTGCTCCCATTCGGCGAATATCTCGGATTTTAGGAATTAATTGATCGATAATCTCAATCTGATTGGCGCGATCTTCTACTTCGTAGGCAAAACCAGTAGCAATCAGCGCTCTGTCTAACTCAACAGGATTGTTGCACTCAATCTTTTCATTATTGAGAAATGCCCCGCCTCCCCTAATGGCGTGCCACGTTGAATTAAATGTCGGCGAGTGGACAACACCAACTAGAGCTCCTTCTGAATCCTTTACTCCGATGCTGATATTCCAGCCCGGCAGACCATAGAAGTAGTTAACAGTCCCATCAATCGGATCTATCACCCATGTAATACCGCTCGTTCCTTCGCGATCTGCACCCTCCTCGCCAATAATCCCATCATCTGGGCGCGAGGCAAGGATTGCTTCAACTATTAATTTTTCACTCGCATGATCCATTTGAGTTGCGATATCGATAGCGGTGGATTTAACAGTTAAATTCCATGATGCGGGACGATCCATTAAGAGCTCTCCGGCTTGTCGCGCAATTGCCAACGCTAACTCGAGAATCTGCTTGCCATCACTCATGGCTTGAGTCTAGCCTGACATAGACTCACCACCATGTTCAGCGCCTATACAACTCTCTTTCGCACAGAAGGCGCAATCAAGTTTTCATTGGCAGGCCTTATTGGGCGTATGCCGATTGCGATGGACTCTCTCGCGCTCATCTTCATCGTTGTAGCAGCGACTGATTCCTATGCATTGGCTGGGGCGCTGAGTGCAACTGCAGCCATCGTCATGTCGATCGCTATGCCCTTTTGGTCAGGATTCTCAGATCGCATCGGACAGCGGGCTCTTATAATCCGAGTGGTCCCTTTTAAAGTCTTTGGGATTATTCTATTCATGGTACTTGTTCTAAATGGTGCACCCACATGGACCTGGTTCGCTTCAATCATATTTGCCGAAGCGAGTTCTATAAATCTCGGAGGACTAGTACGTCGTCGTTGGTTACACGTCTTGAGCCCCGATAAAACATCTACAAGTGAAGATGAGAGCGATCGCCATCTAGTCAATACTGCATACTCACTTGAAGCTCTCAACGATGAGGTCGTATTTATAGGTGGACCAATTATTGCCACGGCTTGTGCCACATCGATTGCACCTGCCGCCGGCTTAATTGCAGGAATAATATTTCTTATAATTGGAATGCCTTACTTCGCGAGTCTGAAAGCAACTGAGCCTCCCCCATCGCCAAGGTTTAAGAAGGATCCACATCCAGCGGCTATTCGCAGTAAAACATTGCAGGCAGTTGTCCTTCCAACAATGTTTGTCGGGGGCTTCTTCAGCTCTGTCGCAATTATTACCGTTGCATTTACCGATTCATATGGCCATAAAGCTCAATCTGGTCTACTCCTTGCAATCTGGTCCAGCGGCAGTGCTGTTGCCGCCATCATTAACGGGCTTATCAAATGGAAGATTTCGCATGCCGCACGCTTTCTTCTTTTTCTCATCGCACTAACGATCATGGTGATTCCACTTCTCTTTGTTCATTCAATTCTGGCCTTAGGCATCGCACTCTTTTTCAATGGCTTTGCAATCGCCCCATTGTTAGTAAACGCATATGGAATTGCCGAATCTGCAGTTCCTCCCGAGCAGATTACGCAGACTCTGAGCTGGGTCGTGGCGGGTATGCCGTTGGGCGGGGCTATGGCCAGTGCGATATCCGGCTGGACTATTGATAACTACGGCGCTCAGAGCGCTTATTGGGTCCCGTTGGGATTTATGTGTGCTGCAGTTGTAGCCACGCTGCCTTACTTCACCACTTATAAGGCGCTCATCGGTTATTCTTCCAAACATGACTGAACTCAGATTCATCGACAAAAACGATGAGGGAACCCATCTGCGTCTTCATGACAGCGATGGCAAAGATTTCTCACTTCCTATCAGCGACTCTTTGCGCGCTAGCATCAATCAGACACGTCTGGCATCTGTACCAGAGACGCTCCCTGATTCAATTTCAATCAAGGAGATCCAGCGACGTCTGCGCGCTGGTGAACTCCCAGATAATATAGCTCGCGAAAATAACATTTCACTTGAAAAGATTGATCGTTTCTCTGGCCCCATTCTTCAGGAGCGCATTTACATAATTGATCAAGCGCAACAGATTCCTATTCGCAAAGAAGGTGGACGCGAACCTGTCACGCTTTTAGGTGTCGTTGTCTCTCGCCTTGCACCTCGCAACGTTGATTTAGCCGATCTTTCATGGCTTACATGGCGCCATGAGGATGGAACATGGTCAGTTGAGCTCCACTATCCCAACAGCACCGGTGGCGGAGTTGCAGTGTGGAACTTTGATCCCACTCGTCGCCTTGTGGCTTCCCTTGATGAAAATGCGCGCTGGATGATGGGAGACGAACCGATTCCACGACCTGCGCCGCAATCTGCTCCAGGGCTTATCTACTCTGAATCAAATCATCCATCACTCCGCCAAAGCAGCAATCCCGAAGTTGAAGTCCCCCGTCTTGCAGTGATCCGCGAGCTCCCAGATGATGAGGCAACACGAGATGGCGTTGTTGCGCGGGCAAAAGTTCCAAGCTGGGATGAAATTATGTTTGGTATTAAACCAACTGAAGATCAGTAGCACTTACAAGTGATCGTCGATTCCGCTCTTTATCAAAACGGTAAACGCGTTCCTGGTCCTGCAGATATCTCTGACTTAGTAGACATCGCACGATCATCTGGTGGTTTTGTTTGGTTAGGGCTCTCGGCCCCTACTGAGAGCGAATTTGAACATATCGTTGGAGAGCTTCACTTTCATCCACTGGCTGTTGAAGATGCAGTGCACGCCCAACAACGTCCAAAGATTGAAGAGTACGAGGGTTTAACATTTTTCACCTTAAAGACGGTTTTCTATAACGAGGCTAATAGCGCCATCTCTACTGGCGAATTAATCTGCTTCATTGAAAACAACTTCATCGTTATCGTGCGCCACGGCGAAGGTACCCCGTTAGTTACTGTTCGCCACGAGATAGAGGCTAAACCTGATTTCCTCAAACTTGGACCTTTTGCAGTCCTGCATGCCGTCCTCGATCGCGTGATCGATGAATATACGTTGATTGCAACCGAGCTCGAAAACGATGTTATTAACTTAGAAACGAAAGTCTTTAGCGGCAAACGACAGACCTTTTCTCAAGAGATCTACTTTCTCAAGCGCGAGCTCATTGAATATCGACATGCAATCGA
>JBILUX010000055.1:0-7106 GCA_044370765.1 Candidatus Planktophila sp.
TGACAACTGGATGGTTCACTTTCGCGACACTATGCGAGGGGGTAAATTCCTCAATCATTTCCGCATGGCCGAGCTACACGCCAAAGAGGCACCCGATCGCATTTGGGAGCTAGAGACCTGGGGCGCACTATTTGACCGGACTAAAGAGGGAAAGATTTCACAGCGAAACTTCGGTGGTCATGAATACCCACGTCTTGCACACGTTGGAGATCGCACAGGATTAGAACTCATCCGCACGATGCAACAAAAGATTGTCGCCCTCCAACAAAAAGATGGAGAGAAGTATGGGTCGATGGAGAGCAACATCAAAGTCTTCGCCGAACTAACAATTACTGATATTTTAAAAGAGAACGGCAAAGTTTCAGGCGCCTATGGTTATTGGCGCGAAAGCGGTTCTGAGGTTTTGTTTGAGGCGCCAACTGTAATTATCGCAACCGGTGGAGTTGGAAAGACTTTTAAGATTACTTCAAACTCATGGGAAGGCACTGGCGACGGACATGCATTAGCTCTTAAAGCCGGCGCTAACTTGGTTGACATGGAGTTCTTGCAGTTCCATCCAACTGGAATGGTATGGCCGCCATCAGTTCGCGGAATTTTAGTTACCGAATCAGTACGTGGTGAAGGTGGAGTTCTAACTAACTCTGATGGAGAGCGTTTCATGTTTAAGTACATCCCAGATGTATTTAAAAGCATTTATGCCGACAATGAAGCAGAGGCCGATCGTTGGTATACAGATCAGGACAACAATCGCCGTCCCCCAGAGTTATTGCCCCGCGATGAAGTTGCACGCGCGATTAACAGCGAAGTTAAAGCTGGACGCGGTACCGAGCACGGTGGCGTTTACTTAGATGTTTCAAAGCGCTTATCTGCAGAGATTATTAAGAAACGTCTTCCATCGATGTGGCACCAGTTCTTTGAACTAGCTGGCGTCGACATCACAAAAGAGCCGATGGAGGTCGGTCCGACATGTCACTACGTCATGGGAGGCGTTGAGGTAGAGCCTGATACTGCAGCAGCTATTGGAGTGCCAGGGCTCTATGCCGCCGGTGAAGTCGCAGGCGGAATGCACGGCTCCAATCGTTTAGGCGGTAACTCACTCACTGACTTGTTGGTCTTTGGCCGCCGCGCTGGAATTGGCGCTGCAGAGTACGTTAAAAACAATGGAAAGAATCCAGTAAGTGAGGCGGCGATAAAGGCGGCCGCGGCAAAGATTCAAGCGCCGTTTGATCGCGAAGGCGGTGAAAACTCTTACGCTCTTCATGCAGAGCTTCAAGAGGTTGCCCATAACTTAGTCGGAATTATCCGAACAGCTAGTGAGTTAAAGGATGCAATTGCAAAGATTGCTGAGATTCGAGTTCGCAGCGCAAATGTTTCAGTAAGCGGGGGACGTAAATTTAATCCCGGCTTCCACTTAGCTTTTGATTTAGACAACATGTTGTTAGTTGCCGAATCAACTGCGAAGTCGGCGATTCTTCGCGAAGAATCACGCGGTGGCCACACTCGTGATGATTTCCCAGGAATGAATAATAAGTGGCGACAACTCAATCACATCTCATCTTTTGATGGAGCCACAGTAAATGTTCGTGAACAAGCACTCCCAGTACTACCAAAAGAACTCTTCGATCTTTTTGATGTTCATGAGTTAGAGAAATACATGACACAAGAAGAAATCGCGAAAGGCGGTTCCAACTAATGGCACGCATGATTAATCTTCGTATTTGGCGCGGTGATTCAACCGACGGCGCGCTTCAAGATGTTCAAGTTGAGGCCAATGAGGGCGAAGTGGTCCTCGATGTAATTCACCGCGTACAAGCAACACAGATGGGTGATCTAGCTGTTCGCTGGAACTGCAAAGCTGGCAAGTGTGGATCTTGTTCTATGGAGATTAATGGAAAGCCTCGCTTAGCCTGTATGACTCAGGTCGCTGCTTACGACGACGAAGAGACAATCACAGTTACACCACTTCGCGCATTCCCAGTGATAAAAGATCTAGTCACGGATGTATCTTTTAATTACAAGAAGGCGATGGAGATTCCCGCATATGCACACCCAGCCGAGTTAGCACCTGGCGCGGCGCGAATGGAACAAGTAGATGTCGAGCGCAGCCAAGAGTTCCGTAAGTGCATCGAGTGCTTCCTCTGCCAAGATACGTGCCACGTTATTCGCGATCATGAAGAGAACAAAAAATCCTTTGCCGGGCCGCGTTTCTTTATCCGGATAGCCGAGCTGGATATGCATCCTCTCGATACCTTGAGAAACCGCAAGAAAACCGCACAGGAAGAGCACGGATTGGGAATGTGTAACATCACTAAGTGCTGTACTGAGGTCTGCCCTGAACATATCCGCATAACAGATAATGCAATTATTCCAATGAAAGAGCGAGTAGTAGATATTAAATACGATCCAGCCCGCTGGTTAGGCTCGAAAATTCGGAGGCGTGACGGTATCGTTTAATACATGAAATTGCTGATTCGTTGGGCAGCCCTCGCTGCCGCCTTTTGGGTAGCTACCGCTTTAATACCAGGCATTGATGTTAAGGGCGGATTCACAACGTATCTGTGGGTCGCACTTCTATTTGGCTTACTTAATGCAACTTTAGGATCGTTGCTCAAGCTTCTCACCTTACCCGCAGTGATTCTAACGCTAGGTCTTTTTCTTGTAGTTGTTAACGCCGCGATATTAATGCTCGTTGCTCGTTGGAGTGACAAATTGGATGTGAACAACTTCTGGTCGGCGGTATTTGCAGCACTCATTATTAGCGTAATTACGCGCCTAATTTCGGGAGTTACTAAGAAAGCCCTGCCACTCTGAAATCCCTGCTATTAGTTTCAATCGGTGGTGTTGCTGGGACACTGGTTCGCTATGGCTTAGGGATCGCAATTACCGATGACCGCGCTGGCACATTAGCTGCCAACATGATTGGTGTGGCGCTCGCAAGCGCACTTTTGGTATTAATGGAGCGTCGTGGAGTTACCGAACTTCGCCATTTACTGCTTCCGGGTTTCTGCGCAGGGCTTACAACTTTTTCTGCAGTAACTGCGCAATCGCTTGAGCCACGCGATGGGGGATTGATATTTCTCCTCCAGAACTTAATCTTTTCCGTAGTGATAATACTTATTGTGCTTCCATTAGCTAGAAAATTCATACCGGTGCGCCGATGAACACCTTATATGTGATTCTCGGTGCAGCCATAGGTGCACCTGCCCGATTTGCAATCGATCAATATATTCGCAGATTCACACGACTTCCTTATGGAATATTTCTTGTAAACATTCTGGGCTCTTTCCTACTTGGTGTTACTTTCAAGAGCAGCGAACACATGCATGATCTATTTGCCATCGGCTTTGCTGGGGCCTTCACAACCTGGTCAACATTCATGCTCGATATCTTCCTGGCCTATGAGCTACGGCGATATAAAGAGGCAGCGCTTAACTTAACTCTCTCTCTAGGTTTTGGAATAGTTGCCGCTTGGTGCGGGCTGCAATTAGCGCAGTGACGCCATCCAAGCTTCGATCTCATCTGGATGACGCGGCATATTCTCGCTCAAATTAAAGTAGCCAGTCTCGGTCACCAATACATCATCTTCGATACGAATTCCGATTCCTCGATATTCAGGGGCAAAGAGTTCGTCATCGGGTTGGATATATAGACCTGGCTCAACAGTTAAGACCATTCCAGCCTCTAACTTACCGTCGGTGTACTGGTCCTTGCGCGCTTGTGCGCAATCATGAACATCTAATCCCAACATGTGGCTGACCCCATGCAAAGTCCAACGCTTATGAAGTCCAACTTCTGGTCGCATTGACTCCTCGGCACTAATTGTTAAGACGCCCATATCAACTAAGCCTTGGGCTAAAACCGCGTGACAGGCCTTGTTGATTTCAAGGAAATCGACACCTGCGCGGATCGCTGCAAAACCTGCTTTCTGCGCCTCATAGACCAACATATATAAGGAGCGTTGTGCCGGAGAGAATTTTCCACCTATAGGCAAAGTGCGAGTGATGTCGGCGGTGTAATAAGAATCTAACTCAACACCGGCATCGAGTAATAAGAGTTCACCGTTTTTAACAGCGCCATCGTTGCGTGTCCAATGCAGTATGCAGGCATGCGAACCAGCGGCCGAAATAGTGTCATAACCGAGCTCGTTACCCTCAACGCGTGCACGGCCATAAAAGGCGGCTTCAACAACTCGCTCGCCACGCGGTGTTACGACTGCCGCCGGTAGCGCACGGATTGCATCGTTAAATCCGCGATGTGTAACATCGACAGATTTCTGCAGCTCATTGATTTCATACTCATCTTTTATCAGGCGAGCAACGGAAACAAAGTTTACTAACTCACCGCCGCGTGGATTCTTCTTAATAATTGAATCAATAAGTGCATCAAAACCGCTCAAGGCAACAGCAGGTGTTCCATCCTTGAGAAGTGATTTAAGATCATCAACTTTACGTACTTCAATACCGAAACGGGTTGATGCCTCTTCGGTTGTATAACGTCGCCCCACCCATAGCTCGCCATATTTGCGATCATTGTAGAAGCCACTGGTATCACGCGTTGATCGAGGTTGAATATACAAAATCGAATCATGCGCATCGCCATTTGGCTCCATGACCAGAACGGCATCCGAAGTAACTTCTTCTCCTTGAACGCCGGTGTAATAAACAAAGGCGCTGTGAGGGCGGAAACGGTAATCCGTGTCATTACTGCGCACTTTAGAGTTTCCACTAGGGATCAGAATACGTAGACCAGTAAATGCTTCTGAGAGTTTGCTTCGACGAGCAGAACAGAATGGAATGACGGCATCTTGTGTGATTCCCTCAAGAGGCGAAGGCGCCCAGCCTGTCTTCATAAAATCGGCATACAAATCTGAGGGCGGCACGTCGTAAACGCGACGGCTTTCTACGGGCGAATCAGCTGATTCCATGCGGTAAGCCTACAAGAAGAGTTTGCAATCGCACCCCAAACCTCACTTGGAATTCTCATGAAGCAAGAGTATTTTTAAACCATGGCTAGGGTTAGAAATTCCGCAAATTTCTACCTAGGAATAGTTATCGCTCTTATCCTGACAATTGCAGTCATTGTCGCGGTGACATCCAGTAATTCAACCAAAACACTAAACATCGGCTCTCCTGAGAAAGTAGTTCAGGAGTATTTAGTGTTATTAAACGATGGCCGAAATGATTTAGCCCTTAAGCTCCTAACAAGTGATAGCAGTTGTTCAATTCAAGATATTGATCGCGCATATCATTCGCCGGACGCGGAGACTTCGCTGTTAGAAAGCACGACAACTGGAAACACAGCAGTTGTTCGGGTATCGATTCAATACGATCCCTATTCAATAATGGATAGTTCATCGGGTGAAGAGCAAACGTACCGATTAGTAAAAGAGGATGGCAAGTGGAGGATTTCCGGCATTCCTTGGCCGTTATGGGATTGCGGAGGCGCTAAGAAATGATGATCTTAGCTCTATTTGCAAACCTATTTATTTTTGGAATGGTTATCTTTGTAATTAATAAGATCTTTTTCCGAAGCCACAAACAAGTATCTAAAGGAGGAGGAGTTCGCCGCTTTTTTCAGTTCGGACTGCTTTTTGCCTTAACGGTTATTTCAGGCTTTGGTTTATCCGGGTTGCTTGGCCGCCTTCTCCGAATCGGCATTTCCTTAACATCGGATCGAAACCAACTGGCTATTGAGTCATCTTTTACCGTAGTAGGCATTCCACTTTTGATACTAGTTGCGTTATGGACACGCAGGACATTTACTAAAGATCCTAGTGAAAAAGAGAGCATGGCTTGGAATCTCTATCTAACAGCTATTTCAATTCTCGCTCTCGTTATGATCTTAACTGCCCAACTCAAAATTTTGAAGGTGATTTTCTCTGATGGTGTATTGCAAGGTAGTTCGATCTCCCAACTTATAGTTTGGGGAGGAATCTGGTTCATTCACTTTAAACTCTTGAGCCAAGCCCGCCAATCAATTAATTCAATTAATGATCATTTGATTGGATCACTCATTGGCTTAGGTTTTTGCGTTTCCGGTCTTTTAACAATTCTTCAAGCCTTACTCACCTCACTGTTTGACTTCAACAAGGAAGCAGTAATCATCTCTGCGGGTCAGCCATTAACCCAGGGCCTCATTACATTCATTGTTGGCGCCCCAGTTTGGTATGTGTACTGGATGCGCACGTCGATGATGATCAAAAGAGTGGGTAGTTGGTTTGCCTATGTCTTACTCATTGGCATCGGTGGGGGTGTTCTAGTTGCCGTGACAGCGGCCAGCATTTCCCTGTATTCAGTACTCGTGTGGTTTTTGGGAGAGCCTGCAGCCCAGAGCGCATCGCTTCATTTTAAAGACTCCCCGGGGTCGATTTCAGCAGCCATTGTTGGCGTTTTAGTTATTTGGTATCACCGTGATGTTCTCTCACATGAGAATACAAATGAGCGGACCGAGATTCGCCGTATTTATGAATATGGAATCGCGGGGATTGGATTAATTGCAGCAGCTGGTGGAGTAACGATGATTCTCGTTTCAATCATCGAATCACTCTCTGCATCTACACAAATAACAGGGGGCGGATCAACAAACTCTCTATTGGCAGCCGTGACTCTAATAATTGTTGGCGGACCAATCTGGTGGTTCATTTGGCGATCAATTCAAAAGAAGAGTGAAACCAATCCAGTAGAAGAGCATTCCTCTTTGATTCGCCGCATCTACCTATTTATCCTCTTTGGCGTAGCGGGCATCATTTCAGTAGCGATGTTGCTCCTCGGCGCGTACTTTATATTTAAAGATCTTTTTCAGCAGGGCATTGGGGTTGCAACAGTTCGTCAAATGCGGTTCTCATTGGGAATTCTTATTACGGCAGCGGTAGTTTCGGTATATCACTGGTTCATATTTCGCGATGAAAAAGATGTCGAGATACGAAGAAACCCAGTAATGGCCATTGAAAGAAAGATGTATTTCTTTGTGGAGATTAAATCTAAACCAGGAAAAGCCAGCGAACTTATAGGCGCAATCAATAAATATGTTGTCCATGTTCGGAAAGAAAGAGGCTGTGAAAAGTTCGATGTTCTACTTGACCCTACAAACCCAGGCAGCGTGTATTT
>JBILUX010000076.1:0-5720 GCA_044370765.1 Candidatus Planktophila sp.
AAAAATATATGTATTGCAAAAGCTTAAGCGGCAGATGACGCCGAATAATATAGGCAGATGTCTTTGCTCGAATTGAAAGAATCTTTGATAATTTCTAGTTAATTTATTTTTGATTTATGGAAGTTTAAGAACGAGCGACTAGCCGTTGGCCCACGCTGTCCCTGATATCTAGAGCCATACTTCTCGCTGCCATATGGGTGCTCGGCAGGAGATGAGAGCCTAATGAGACAGAGTTGACCGATTTTCATGCCGGGAAATAACTTCACGGGCAGGTTTGCAACATTGGAAAGCTCCAATGTGATGTGGCCGCTAAAACCTGGATCGATAAATCCGGCAGTTGAGTGCGTGAGTAAGCCAAGACGGCCGAGAGAGGATTTTCCTTCTAGGCGGCCGGCGATGTCATCGGGCAGAGTAATAACTTCATAAGTGCTTGCTAAAACAAACTCGCCTGGGTGCAAGATGAAAGGCTCATCACCCTCGGCGATGACTTCGCGAGTTAGATCTGGCTGTTCGATCGAGGGATCGATGACGCTGTATTTATGGTTTTCAAAGACTCGAAAGAACTTATCCAGACGCACATCGACTGAGGATGGCTGGATCATGGACTCGGTAAAGGGCTCGCAGCCCACACGGCCTGCGGCGATTTCGGCGCGAATATCGCGATCACTTAGTAGCACGCTCGGAACCCTATCCCTTTCTAGGGCTCATGCGGGGCAGCGAAATCGCCGAGCGGGGTTATGGCTTGCATAAGTTACTGACCAGTAGCAAAATCACCCCATGAGCCATTACACAGCCAACCTGCGCGATATTGAATTCTGCCTCTTCGACCTTCTGGGACGAGAAAAGGTCCTCGGCACCTCTGTCTACTCCGATGTCGATCGCGATACTGCGATGGGCATGCTCGAGGAGATGAAGCGCTTATGTGAGAACGATCTCGCTGCATCTTTTATTGAGGGCGATCGTCTCGGAACAATCTTTGATAAATCAACGGGTGACGTGACAGTGCCTGCAAGTTTTAAGAAATCTTACGATGCCTATGTCAATGGTGAATGGTGGCGTTTAGATGCACCCGTAGATCTTGGAGGAATGAAGATTCCGCCATCGGTACGGTGGGCTATCGCTGAAATGGTTTTAGGTTCAAATCCTGCGATTCATATCTACGCATCGGGCTATGCCTTTGCACAGGTTGCATATGTTCTTGGAACTCCTGAGCAAAAGCAGATTGCAAAATTGATGGTTGATCGCCATTGGGGTGCGACGATGCAGCTGACCGAGCCTGATGCAGGATCAGATGTCGGCGCTGGACGTAGCAAGGCAGTACAGCAAGCCGATGGAACGTGGCACATTACTGGCACTAAGCGTTTTATTACATCGGGCGATGCTGATCTCTATGAAAATATCGTTCACTTTGTTCTCGCCCGTCGCGAAGGTGGCGGACCTGGTACTAAGGGACTTTCACTATTTCTTATTCCGAAGTTTATGTTTGATCAACAGACTGGTGACCTCGGCAAACGCAACGGTGTCTACGTTACTAATGTCGAACACAAGATGGGATTGAACGTATCGTCAACATGTGAAATGAACCTGGGCGAGCATGAACCAGCAGTTGGTTATCTCCTAGGTGATGTCCACCAAGGTATTGCGCAGATGTTTAAAGTTATTGAATTCGCGCGCATGATGGTTGGTACCAAGGCGATTGCAACTTTATCTGCCGGATATCAGCAGGCACTTAGCTATGCAAAAATACGTGTGCAGGGCGGTGACATGAAGGTTATGAACGATAAGGCCAGTCCGCGTGTGACAATCATTCATCATCCCGATGTCCGCCGTTCTTTAATGGTCCAGAAGTCATACTCGGAAGGTATGCGTGCATTAGTGCTCTATACCGCCTCTTTACAAGACGAGATAGAACTGGCAGAACACGAAGGTGATGCCGATCGACTTGCAGACATGATTGCACGCAATGATTTAATGCTTCCAGTTGTCAAAGGCTACGGCTCAGAAAAATCTTGGACCCTTCTTGGTACTGAATCACTTCAAACATTTGGTGGATCGGGCTTTACGCAAGATTGGCCACTGGAACAGTATGTGCGCGATGCAAAGATTGATACTTTGTATGAGGGCACAACAGCGATCCAAGGTCTCGACTTCTTCTTCCGTAAGATTGTTAAAGATGGTGGCCGTGCAATTGGTCTACTTGGAAAAGAGATTCAAAAGTTTGCTGAATCTGGTGGTGCTAATACCCCAGAGAAGGCGGCACTTTTTACCGCCCTTGGAAATCTCAATGGAATCATCTCTGTTCTTATTGGCCATGCCATGGAGTCACAAGAGGATCCAGAAAAGATTTATGTCGTTGGTCTTAATACCTCGCGCTGCTTGATGGCAGTTGGAGACATCATTACCGCTTGGTTATTGATCCGTCAGGCCGATATTGCAGTTGAGAAGCTACCAACTGCTGGAAAAGATGCCGACTTCTATACTGGCAAGATTGCATCGGCAAAATTCTTTGTAACCAACTTCTTGCCTCAGATTGCAGCAGATCGAGTGATAGTTGAAGCAACTAATGGTTCAATCATGGATATTCCAGAAAGCGCCTTCTAAACACATTTGTCACTCTAGTTCTTTAAGGTTTTTTGCCTGCCATATGGAGCGTTTTCATGTTCGTGCCTATGAAAAAGCACCTATTCAAGCTTGAGGGAACTTCGACCATAAAAGCCAATTCTCATTCATTTAAAATGAATAGGAAATGCTAGAAACAAATGGAGAGAATTATCGACCTTCCTTGATTAGCCAACAATTAATTTTTGGCAATAAAGATATCGTGCTCGATTGTCCATGCTAATTCATTCTTATTGGCCCAATCAACAAGGTAATTCCTTGTTGGATAATCTTCAAAACCTGCGATCGATGGATCAAAGCATCTTACGTCATCTACCATTATGACCACCTTCCCCAATTTTAGAAGATTTTTACCAATTTCGTTCAGTTCTTCGATTATTGGAGTGTGGCTCTTGCCTTTATAGGTCACCCCTGCGCTGAAGTGACCGTCTAACCAAAAACAAACATCACCGGTAAGTTTTGGAATCAATATTGGGAAGACATCTTCGCTTGTGCCATTTATAATTTCGATATTTGAGCTCTCTTTAAAACGGAGACATGCCTTTTTGTATAATGCAAATTCCGGTTCTAGACTAACCACTTTTTCTGCTATTGGTCCTAGGATGGCCGCCGTGTCTCCTAAATAGGTCCCAGACTCAATAAAAATAAACTTTTTCCCCAGAGTTAGACTATTTCGAAGAACGCAAGCTTGTTTAATATATTGAGGAGATGGTGATGAGTATGAATTCTTTTCCCAGTCATGATAAGCGCTAAATTTAGCTTCGAATAACACTGCTTTAACTACATTCCGAATAATTCTAATTATTTTTATGGTGAGGCGCTTCGCGAATTTAATTATCTGCATAAAAGAATTCTAGAACACTATGGGCCAAATCACCGTGATGAATCGCTGGGAGTTCGTTTCAAGACAATTCGGAAACATTCAACTTGATTCCGGTTTCCGATCACTAAAGAACATTTCAATTCTGATTAGCCACAGCGGACTGGGTCTGCATCCACTTCATATTCATATATGCAAAGATTCGCAATGTAAGAGAGTCCTAAACTACAACTCATCTTGCTTTCTTATCCTAGGCAATTACTCTATCATCCAAATCCTCATTATAATTTGCTGATTAATCCCTATTTTCGAAACATTCTTAGGAGCCTGTATAGCACAGACTGGATAATGGAATAGTCATTTGGGTATTTGCGTAGAAACCTTGGCAAAACTTGCACGTCGTTCCTGCTAATGGGTAAACCGTGCCAGAGTAATTTCATTTCCGGAGAACTTAGAATAATGGTTCCGTCATAACCCTGAAAAATGAAGTTGTTGTTGATATCAGTCGCCGGAACTGCGTCAGCAATTTCTAAGGAATTTGCGAACCCAATCGCTTTGCCTATCTCTTTTTCTACAAAGATTAGGTTGCAATGCGTCGCTGCAACAAGGAAATACCCTTTATTTTGGGCAAGTTTTGTTATCGAAAGCGGTGAAGATCCTTGTTTCACTTTGAAATTCTTTGGTTGTATGTATTCGATCGAACTAGGCATGCTTGGGTTAAACTCAATGATTACAATCTTGGGCCTGTAGTTCTGTAGTGACTCCCAAATATAATAATCCATACCATCAATATCAATTGACAGCACATCAAAGTCTGAAGGTATGGGGGAGCGTGCCAATAGTCCATCTAGATTATTCGGACCTTCAACTAGTATGAACTCGTTCAGTAGAAATTGATTTTGGTATACGGAAAGATTCCTTTCCAGCTCTTTAAACTTCGCATTATCGCACTCTATCAAGACGCTTGAGAAACCCAAGTTAGATATTAGATTTAGTGCATTGGAAAGGTAAATTCCATCCCAAGCGCCAAATTCACAAACCCAACCCCCGGTTTTTGGATTTTGTAAGACATGATCTATTCGTTTCAATAGTTCGGAAACGATACCATCTTCACCATTCTGCGAATGAATGTTGTGCGAATAGGAGTCCAGGCTTGTCATAGTTGTTATGGTAGCAGTTTTGTTCATGACTAGAGAGTCGGCTTCGATGCCTATTTAAAAGCTCAGCCGTCAATTTGTATTCTATTTTCGCGGCCTCTAGGTTGCAGGAATCTCGTTATAAGCTCATTTTCTAGAGGATTTTTGGTCTGTATTTTTAGTTTGATTCTAAATAGAGTTTTTGCAGAGTTATTCCTGATTTGCCACACGGCTATCTCCATTGCGGTACACAAATTGTTACATGCCTTGGTTTAAAACGACTACGCTGACCCGATGTGGTCAACACGTAAGGGCGAAATTCTTGCATTAGCCGGTGCGCTTGGTTTTGCCTTTAATGGCATTGTCTCGAAATTGATTTTAACAAGCGGTCTCTCCTCAATGCGCTTAACGCAGGTGCGCTGCGGCGGAGCATTCATTATTTTGTTTACTTATGTTTTCCTGCGATACCGACATAGATTGCGCACGACTAAGCAGGAGCTCCCTTGGCTTGCCGCCTACGGCCTCATTGGCTTTATGGCCGTGCAGGCATTTTATTTTGTTGCGATCACAAGGATGCATGTGAGCATCGGCCTCATCATGGAGTTCACAGCACCAATTTGGATCGTTATATGGCTTCGCTATGTCATGAAGAAGTACGTACCGCCACTTATGTGGATCTCGATTTCAATGGCATTTAGCGGGCTGCTTCTCATCGCCCAGGTTTGGAAGGGTCAGACTCTTGATCCAATCGGGGTCAGCGCTGCATTGATTGATGCCTTCGCACTTGCAATCTATTTTCTCTTGGGAGAAAAACTGACGCGCACTCGTGATGCCGAAACCCTCTCTGTCTATGGTTTTGGCTTTGCAACCCTTGGTCTCTTAATCCTGATGCCGATCTGGAATTATCCCGTCGAGATATTTACGCAATCAATTAATCTGCAGGGAATCCTTGAACAATTCAGTCTGCCGGGTTGGGTTTTAATCTTGTGGATTATCGTGATGGGAACGATTGCGCCTTACCTTTTCGTCGTCAATGGAATTAAGTTGCTATCGGCCTCAACGGCCAGTGTGATGGGAATGGCTGAGCCAGTCTTAGCAGGAATCTTCGCATGGATCTGGATCTCTGAAAAATGGAATTTCATTCA
>JBILUX010000123.1:0-4002 GCA_044370765.1 Candidatus Planktophila sp.
AAGTCCCTTATAACCAAAGATTGGTTTGCGACTAAAGACGGGCAGGATCTCTGTAGCGATTCCAAAGAATGGAAGCGCCAAAATGTAGACCTCAGGGTGACCAAAGAACCAGAACAAGTGCTGGAAGAGCATCGCGCCACCATTTGCCGGATCAAATAAATGTGTACCGTAAATTCGATCAGATTCAAGACCGAGGAGCGCTGCTGCAAGTGGTGGGAATGCAAGAAGAACAAGAATTGATGTAAGAAGAACGTTCCAGGAGAAGATCGACATACGGAACATCGTCATACCGGGTGCCCGCATCGTAAATATTGTTGTAATGAAGTTAACGCCGCCGAGAATTGTTCCGACGCCGCTGATCGCTAGACCAATAAGCCAGAGATCGGCGCCGATTCCAGGGGAATATGTTGCATTAGAAAGTGGAACATAAACGGTCCAACCGAAAGAGGCTGCGCCCCCCGGAGACAGGAAGCCTGCAAATGCCATTGTTCCGCCGAATAAATAGAGCCAGTACGACAACATATTCAAACGAGGGAAGGCAACATCTGCAGCACCGATTTGCAACGGCATAATCACATTTGCAAAGCCAACAAAGAGCGGTGTAGCAAACATCAAAAGCATAATCGTTCCATGCATTGTGAAGATTTGGTTGTACTGCTCGTAGCTCAAAAACTGCATACCAGGTCGTGCTAATTCGCTACGAAGGGCCAGGGCTAGAACTCCGCCAATTAAGAACCATGCAAAAGATGTCATCAAGTAGAGGTAGCCGATTGTCTTGTGATCGGTTGAGGTTATCCACTTAACAAAATTCTTACCCTTTGGCGCAGGAATCGCCGCTGACTCTGTGTTGGTTGGGCTTTGTGCATATGTTGTCATGCTTGGCTCCCCTTTAGAGTCTCTAGATAGGCCGCGTAATCACTTGGAGATACGACCTTTACGGTGAAAATCATCTGTGAGTGCGCTCGTCCGCATAAAATATTGCAGCGTCCTGGATACTCGCCTATTTTATTTGCAGTGAACTCAAGGTGATTAGTTACACCTGGCAAGTTCTGCATTTGAATCATGAATGCTGGAATCCAGAATCCATGTACAACATCATTTGAGATAATTGTGTATCTGACTCGCTCGCCCTGAGGAACAACCAATGTAGGTGGTTGCGCAGGGGTGCCAGTTACAACTGCATCTGGACCTGCATCGGTATAGGCAAACTGCCATGACCATTGCATTCCAGTGACAGAGATTTCATGCACAGCAGTTGTGCTCTTTGCAGTAATCGCTGTCTCTTTCTTAGCTGTGTAGTAAAACATGACAGCGACGATGATGAAAGGAATGATCGTATAAATAATTTCAATTGGAACGTTGTACTGAGTCTGCTTTGGAAACTCTGGTCCATCTTTCTTGCCTCGGTGGAAAACCGCTGGCCACAAAATCAAAATGAGCGTAATTACACCGACGATGCCGGCGGTAATCCAGGCCCCTTGCCATAGTGAGAGTGATTCATCATTGACACTTGATGCACCCTCTGGAAATCCAAGTTCGGAGACCTTTGAGCAGCCCGTTAAAAACAGGGCTGGGATAAGCAGGGCCAGAGCGCGAAGGCCCTTGATTTTCTGTCGCGACATGAGGGTAAGGATATAGGCCAACTACTGAAAACTCCGTATCCAATTGTTGCCGGAGCTATGTGGCTATGAGCACACGCTATGCCTTGATATGTGCGGCAATCTCCGATGCGGCGCTTTTGCCATAGGCCTGCTCAAAACGCGCAACAAACTCATCGCCAGTAAATCGATACTCCTGGGTTCCCATCGTTTCAATTACATAGGTCGCAATTAATGAACCCAGCTGGGCGCAGCGCTCGTGGTTTAAGCCCCATGCAAGACCGGCGATGAAGCCAGATCGAAATGAATCACCGACTCCCGTTGGATCGGTCTTAGATTTCTCCTTAGGGCAGCCCACCTGGATCGTCTCTTGACCAACGCTCTCAACCTTTGCCCCCTTTGATCCCAGGGTAACCACACGTACTTTTACTCGGCTGAGAATCTCGGCATCGGACCAGCCAGTCTTTTGCATAGCTAGGGCGAGCTCATACTCGTTCATGAATAGGTATGAGGCCCCATCGATCAAGAGCTTTATCTCATCCCCACTCATTCGAGCCATTTGCTGGGATGGATCGGCGGCAAATGCAATTCCCATCTGGCGACAGACATCTGAGTGGTGCAACATCGCCTCTGGATCATCGGGTGAAATAACGACCATATCGAAGCGGCCTGATTTATCCATAATGGGACCTAGTTCGATATTTCTAGCCTCGCTCATCGCCCCTGGAAAAAACGATGCGATCTGATTCAAATCATCATCAGTTGTAACCATAAAGTGCGCGGTATAAAGAGTTTCAGATACCAGTGCATGTGAAGTATCTACACCGTGTCTTGAGAGCCACGCTTCGTAGTCCGGCCAATCTTTTCCAACTGCTGCAATAAGCACAGGGTTTAAACCTAAGACGCCCATTCCAAATGCGATGTTGGCAGCACATCCACCGCGGCGTACATCCAGGCTATCGACAAGAAAAGAGAGCGAGACTTTCTCAAGCGAGCTAGCGACCAGAGAATCAGTAAATTTTCCAGAGAAGGTCATTAAATGATCAAGACCGACCGAGCCCGCTACACCAATTTTCATGTGGCGATACTAGAGTGTTGTTGGATAAAACTAGTTAAATGAATCGCCACAGGCACACGAGCCGCCTGCATTTGGATTATCAATAGTAAAACCCTGCTTCTCGATCGTATCTACGAAGTCAATTGAAGCGCCCATCAAATATGGATCACTCATCTTGTCGATGATGACTTTAACTCCACCGAACTCGTGGGTGATGTCTCCCTCTTGATTGCGCTCATCAAAGTAGAGCTGGTAACGAAGCCCAGAGCAACCACCAGGTTGGACGGCAACGCGTAGCATTAAATCATCGCGACCCTCTTGCGCTAGCAGTGCAGCTACCTTAACGGCCGCAACATCGGTCAAACGAATCGACTGTGTTAATGAATCAGTAGGTGTCTCAGTTGTCATGTGTCGCTCTCCTCGAACTAGATAGGTCAAGCCTACCCGCTCCACCCTTATCCCCGCGAGCCCAACGTGGGGGAAACCTAATATAGTTCTCGCCATGACTACAGAATCCGCTGGCAAAGGCCGTCCCACCCCGAAACGTAAAGTATCTGAGGCTAAGCGAATTACCTCGTCCCTGGCACCAGTTGTCACAAAGGATCAAAAACGTGCGGCAAAGTTGGTCGCACGTCAAGACCGAGTCGCCTCACGTGCGGCCTACTTACGTGGGGATGAGAACGCACTGCCCGCACGTGATCGCGGCCCAGAGCGTCGATTTGTCCGTAACTATGTCGATTCGCGCCGATCAATTGGTGAGTACTTTCTCCCCATTATCTTTGTTGTACTTATCTTGACCTTGATTCCTAAAGCTGTAGTTCAATTCACAGCTATCGCGATTATGTATGGCGTTTTGCTCATTGCAGTAATCGATGGAATCTTCCTAAGTCGAAGAATTCGCAAACTGGTTACCGAAAAGTTTCCAAACTCTCCAACTAAGGGTCTTGGAATGTACGCCTGGCTTCGTTCAACACAGATGCGACGCTTACGTGCCCCACATCCTGCACATAAAGTCGGCGATCAGATTAGTTAAGCTCGCGGATTCGGGCTGACATTCTTGCTCGGATCCGTCTCAGGGAGTTTTCCAAGTGCCTTATCGATCGCTTTCATTGTTGAGGCATCGAGTTTGATACCGGCGGCTTTTACATTTTCCTTAACCTGAGATGGTTTTGTCGCTCCCATGATCGCCGATGAAACATTTGGATTCTGTAGAACCCATGCGATTGCAAGTTGCGACATTGTTAGTCCAGCCTCATCAGCAATGGGCTTAAGATTTTGAACTGCAGTCAAAACCTCTTCTCGTAGCCAACCTGAAATCATTCCTGCGCCACTCTTCTTATCTGTCGC
>JBILUX010000165.1:0-3039 GCA_044370765.1 Candidatus Planktophila sp.
CGCGTGAACCCGCTGGAACTTTCTTGCCCGGCAAATATTTTCCTGAGAGAACGCCTTGTGCCATAGGCGACCAAACGATCTGTCCGATTCCCTCTTTAATGGAGAGTGGAACTACTTCGGCCTCAATAACACGCCAGAGCGCTGAGTATTGTGGCTGACTTGAGACAAAGCGATCGTAGCCAAGAGCGCTTTGAATCTCTAAGGCCGATGAAATCTGTGGTGCGGTCCATTCAGAGAAACCAATGTAGTGAACCTTTCCGGCGCGGATTAAATCATCGAATGCCCGCAGAGATTCTTCAAGCGGTGTTTCAAAATCAAAACGGTGCATTTGATATAGATCAATGTGATCAGTCTTTAGGCGCTTCAAGGAAGCGTTACAGGATTCAATAATGTGTTTGCGCGATAATCCGCGATCATTTTTTCCAGGGCCCGTTGGCCAATAGACCTTAGTGAAGAGCTCGTAGGATTCGCGACGTACACCTTTGAGCGCTTTACCTAAGACAACCTCGGCACGCGTACCTGCATATACATCGGCAGTATCAAAGGTTGTGATGCCCACATCGAGTGCGGCTTTGACGCATTTAATTGCAGCCTCCGCTTCGACCTGGGAGCCATGGGTAATCCAGTTTCCATAGGCGATCTCTGAGACATACATTCCAGTACTGCCAAGGCGACGATATTCCATGAAGTAACGTTAGAACCTGCGAGCCCAGTTGCCAACCCCTAATGGATATGGTTGCCTACGCACACAACTTAATAGTTTTCTCATTAGGGGAAGTTCGGTGAAACTCCGACGCTGACCCGCAACCGTAATGCGCCACTTGATGGCGTGAAGTCGGATTACCTAATGAAGAAACGTACGAGACAAACACCCGCCGAGGTTTGCGGGGTGTGGTCCTAGATACTGGTGCGTTGTAAGCACTTTTAGACAGAGCTACCCCTGTGAGACTCTTTTAATTCGAGAGGCATCACATTTTATGAAACTCAAAGCTTTTTTTATCACCGCTCTCATACTGATTACTTCAACGCTAGTTATTCCTTCCTCTCAGGCCGCTGATAAAGGCTGGCGCTACTGGGGATATTTTCAGGCCGCACCAGGTAAAACCATATGGACTGCAGCAATGACCGGACCGACCGTCGATATCGCCGATGGCGCTGTTGAGGGCTGGTCATTTGTCTTTAGTAGCGATGATGTTCCATCTGTTGCACCAAAAGTTAAGCCAAGTTTCAAGGTAATTTGTGCTGGAGTAAAACCAGATCCAGATACAAAGCGGATTGCATTAGTTATTGAATTTGGATCCAAAGCCTGGGCACCAAAAGGAGAAAAGGTCGCTAAGACAATTACCCGTTGCGTGCGAACTGCCATCGAATCTCAAGGCATAGATGTTCTCGGGCAAGTTGTAAAGATTCGTGCAGCGGCATCGGGCTTAATCTGTGGACTCAACGGCTTTCCAGCAAAAGAGTGCGGTGTTGAAATTCCAACCCCTGCAAAACTTGTTGTTAAGAAGTAATAACTGACATCATGAAGAAGTACTCACTGCACCCACTGACATGGTGGCTCTGGTCATTTGCGATCGCGATCTCCGTCGCGCGCGTAAATTCACCTTTGTTCGCCATCATTGCAGTGGGCGTTGTGGGCTCAGTCGTTCTATCTCAACGAGAAGATGCTCCTTGGGGGAAGAGTTTTAACTGGACCCTTAAAGTTGCACTCTGGATACTCTCGATTCGAACGATTATCGGAGTAAGTATCGGAGTGCCTATTCCCGGAACCACTCTCTTCACTCTCCCACGCATCCCTCTTCCTGATTGGATGCCCGGAATTCGAATTGGTGGCGCAGTAACCCTTGAACGATTCTCATCGGCACTTTCAGAGGGCGTAATAATCTGCGCGATCATCGTGATCTTTGGTGCAGCGGCATCATTGACCAGCCCGCATCGCTTGCTTCGCGTGCTTCCAATTGCAATGTATGAATTTGGCGTCGCCGTAGTTATCGCCACATCGGTGCTGCCACAGTTAGTAACAAGTGCTGCGAGAATTCGGCAGGCCCAGAGACTGCGCGGCCAGAGCCTTAAGGGTTTTGCGTCGTATCGACGTGTAGCTATTCCACTCCTGGAAGAGTCACTTGCTCGCTCCCTTGATTTAGCTGCGGCAATGGACTCACGGGGATACGGCGTTAATCGCACACGAACGAGATATCGGCCTATTCGTTGGAGTATGAGTGATACTGCAATCCTGCTTTCTGGCGTTTTGATTGTAGGTCTATCGTGATTAAGTTCTCTAACGTCTCGCTCGTTTATCCACATTCAATTACGACTGTGATTGAAAATCTAAGCCTTGAAATCGCCGAAGGTGAGTTGGTTTTAGTTATAGGTCCAACGGGCTCAGGAAAATCATCTCTCCTGCGTTTAATAAATGGACTTGTTCCGCATCACACCGGTGGCATTCTGGCAGGTGAGATTTCAGTCGATGGTCTATCCACCCGCGAAGTTAAACCCGGCGGACTGGCACACTTAATTGGAATCGTTGGACAAAATCCCATCAATGGATTTGTTGCAGATACCGTTGAAGAAGAGTTGGCATTTGCAATGGAGGCGCTGAATCTGCCACAAGATGTAATGCGCAAACGGGTCGAAGAGGCTTTGGACTTAATGTCCCTTGCTCCATTGCGATCTCGCAGTATTGCAACGTTAAGCGGTGGCGAGCAACAACGTGTTGCAATCGCTAGCGCCCTTGTTATGCACCCTAAAGTCCTAGTTTTAGATGAGCCGACAAGTGCGCTTGACCCGATTGCTGCAGAAGAGGTTCTCTCCATTATCCATCGCTTAGTACATGACTTAAGCCTGACTGTCATCATCGCCGAACATAAATTAGAGCGCGTGATCGGCTTTGTTGATCGGATTGTTTTGATCCAAGGCGATGGCTCGACCGTTATTGGAAGCGCACAGGAAATAATGGCGATTTCTACGATCGCTCCCCCGATTGTGCATTTAGCTCGAGCCCTTGGTCTATCCGATGCCGGACTTTCCGTGCGAGATATG